>JAZQXH010000063.1:0-12593 GCA_045632745.1 Alloprevotella sp. | reverse complement strand
ATATTTTGTCGAAAAGCGTATTCATTGTATGAGGTTATAAGATAAGGTTATAAGGTTATAAGGTTTTAAGGTTATGAGGGCTATGCAGCGTGCAAGCAAGCGTTCGAGTCAAACCATCTTGTCTACTTGTACCTAATAACTTGTCTACTATTCTTAGGTTATAAGGTTTTAAGGTTATGAGGGCTATGCAGTGTGCAAGCAAGCGTTCGAGTCAAACCATCTCGTCTACTTGTACCTAATAACTTGTCTACTAATATATAATAATAGGGGCGCCTACGAATCTATGTGGTTGCGTATGTCCTTTTTCACTTTAAACTCTTGGTGGACGGCAGTGTGATTGTTGTGTAAACTGGTTGCTGCTCGCAATACGAAAGGCGCCCCTACGATATATTAACTTACAAATAACGTGCCAAAAACATAAGTGATTGTTTTTCAATGGATTTGTTGTTTTAAAGCGAGGCTTGATGTGTGCGAAACCGAACAGTAGGTGTGCGATTTCGCACATTGTGCACACCTCTTTTTGTGCAAGGGGGCAGATAATCGATTTGTTTTCGACTTTCGATGAAACTTTGTTGAAAAATATCCTTAACTTTGCCACCATGATAGAGAAAACAGGTAAAATATTAATTGTTGACGACAATGAGGACGTGCTCCTTTCGCTCAACATGCTCCTCAAACCTTGGGTTGAGGCGATACGCGTAACTATGAATCCTGAAAAGATAGTGGATTTCATGGCTAAATTTCAGCCCGACGTTATTCTGCTCGACATGAATTTTAGTCGTGATGCGGAGAGCGGCGAAGAGGGATATTATTGGTTGCAACGCATTCTGCGCCTGGATGCCGATGCTGTGGTAATGTTTATTACGGCTTACGAAAGTACGGAAAAAACGGTGCGCGCCATTCGTGCCGGAGCGATAGATTTCATACCCAAGCCTTGGGACAAAGAGCGATTGGTCGATGCCGTGAAGAGCGCTGTCGCATTGCGTAGGGAGCGGTTGCACCAGGCGGCCGAGCAACTTGTGGTGAAGAGCGAGGCTACCATTAAGTCTTTCGATGCTCCGGCGCAATCGGCAAAGGAGTCGTCGTTTATTGGAGCATCGCCGGCGATAGCGCAACTGAAGGATTATATCAGTCGCGTGGCACCTACAAATGCCAATGTGCTTATCACGGGCGAAAATGGTACAGGTAAGGATGTCGTTGCTCACGAACTCCACCGCCTTTCGCGCCGTGCGGACAGTCCGCTTGTGAGCATCGACCTCGGATGTATTCCCGAATCACTTTTCGAGAGCGAACTCTTTGGCCATGAAAAAGGGGCGTTCACCGGCGCTGTATCTGCGAAGGAAGGACGCATCGAAGCGGCCGATGGCGGTACGCTCTTCCTCGACGAAATCGGCAACCTCTCCCTGGCGATGCAGCAGAAGTTGCTCACCGTCATCGAGAAGCGACAGACCTCACGCGTGGGTTCTACCAAACTGCGCAACATCGATGTGCGCATACTTGCCGCAACGAATGCCGACCTTCAGGCGCGGGTGGCAGAAGGCACGTTTCGCCAGGACTTGCTCTATCGCCTGAATACGATAGAACTCAAACTGCCGCCCTTGCGCGAAAGAGGGAAGGATATATTGCTCCTCGCCAATCATTTCAGAAACATAGCCGAGGCTAAGTACCAGTGTGAGATGAAAAACCTGACGGCTGCGGAGCAAACAAAGATGCTTACATACGCCTGGCCGGGAAACGTGCGCGAATTGCAGCATGCCATGGAGCGTTGCGTGGTGATGCAGACGGAGTTTGAATGTCCGGAGGAAACGGTCGTTGCAGAAACTGCGGGCGAAATGCCAACGCTCAATCTTGAAGAACTGGAGCGACAGGCTGTGATGAAGGCGTTCGACATGGCAAATGGCAATCTGTCGCAAGCCGCCGTGATGCTTGGCATTACGCGTTATGCCCTCTACAGGAAAATTGGCAAAATCAAAAGTGTTCTCTAAAGCAACCATCGCTTATGTTCTCCTTTATTCAAAATATTTTTTATAATCGCAGTTTGCGCAAGATGCGGCTGATTTTGGAGTCGTTGCAGGTGCAGGACTATAGTTTGCGCTTCAAGCTCGACGGATTGCGGGGCGAGGAACGGCGTGTGGCTGAGGAACTCAATAATATAATAGGGCAGTTGCGCGAAGCCGAACATCAGCGTGCGCGCGATTCTCAGTTTTTCGAGGCGTTGCTTGCTACGGTGAATGCCATGCTGATTGCCGTAAACGAGGAGGGAAGTGTACGCTGGATGAATCAGCCGGCAATCGTAGGGCTGTGCGGGTTTAAGATAAACGCATTGGACGACCTTGCTGTGATTCATCCCGGTTTTCCGAAGCAGTTGCGCGAGGTGCGTACGTCGAAGTTGGTGAGTTTCACGATGGCTGACGGCGAGGAGCGCCAGTATGCCGCTACAAAGTCCAAGTTGTTTTGCCAGGGGATATGTTACGAACTGTATAGTTTGCAGCGCGTAGAAACCATGGTGCAGCAAAGCGAGGTCGAGGCGCAACAGCGACTGGTGCGCGTGTTGAACCATGAAATTATGAATTCGCTCGCACCGATTATCTCCCTGTCGCAAACGCTGATTGACGATTATCCGGATTCGGAAGAAGAGGCACCTCTGCTGTCCAACAAAGATGCGCAGTTGGCATTGTCCGCCATTCATCGCCGTGCGGCAGGGCTGTTGCAGTTCGTTGAAAACTACCGCAAGATTTCGGGCGTAGCGCCGCCTAAGTTGCAACCCGTTTGCTTGTCCGACCTGCTGACCAATATTCAGCAGTTGGTGTTGAACGGAGAGCAGGGCATGTTTGCGGCGAAAACCACGGAGTCTATTCCGGCAGTACCTAAGTTTACGTTGGAGATAGACTGTGCTGACATTACGATACAAATCGACCGTGCGCAGATAGAGCAAGTGTTGATAAACTTGCTTAAAAATGCCGTGGAGGCAGCGGCAACGAATGTGTTGCTGCGTGCAACGCTGGTTGAAAACGAACGCTGGTTGCTACTCACGGTGAGCGACAACGGACATGGTTTCGCACCGCAGGCTGTGGACAAACTGTTCGTGCCGTTCTATACCACGAAGCAAGGCGGACAAGGCATCGGACTGGCGCTTTGTCATCAGATTGTGAACAACCATGCCGGTGTGCTCAAGGCACGCAGTTTGGCAGAAGGGGGTGCAACGTTCTCTATCAAACTCCCGATTACCTGAAATACCTTTGGTTAGGATAAAATAAAAACTGGAGCAAGGTCGCAGTATTTGCAACTTTGCTCCATTTCTTTTTTATTTATATAAGTTTCGCAAGAGCTCAACTTCTTAGGTTTTAAGGTCGCTTAGCTTTAAGGTTTTAAGATTATGAGGTCAACCCATCCGGGTTACTCCCTTATATAAATCACTCAACTTTTGCAACCTCATCACATCATATTAGTGCTGACTTACCCAGGGAGAGATTTTCTCCAGCTTTTTGAAATCGATGTTGGGCGCCTCTGTCGTGTTGCCGGTACGCTCAAACATGGTGCCCGTAGTGAGATAGTCATCGAAGAAACCACCCATTGAGAGGAAGAAGCCGCCTTCGGCAGTGCCACCTGTGTAGTCGAGGCGCATCTTGGTGCGACCTGTTTCGTCGCAAGTGAAGCGAGCGCTCTTCAGGGGAATCCATCTGCCGTCAACGGTGCGTGCCCATTGGTTCTGGTAGTACGCCTTGCGGTTGATGTAGCCCATCACGGGGTTGAAGTTTTCGAGGAATGAGTGTGCGTTGGTGTACCAGGTAGAAGTCTGCGGACGACGCCATGAAGCTACGAGCACCCACTCGTTTTTGTGATTGTCGTAGAAGTAAGCGGTGTAAATAGTGGTGTTCTTATCGTCGGGGCGCACGCCGATGAGGAAGCGGCAGCGTTCGCCAGCCTTCCAGTCGTAGTGCATGTAGCTCTGACCGCCCGAACCTTCGTTGCCAAATTCGCCAACATTTGTTCTGGGGCCCTTCTTCAGGAGCTGTACACGCATGGATTCGGGGATTTCGGCAGGATTGTCGGTAGAGTAAGGACTCCACACAGAGAAGAGGATGCGGCGAGGATGGGGGCTGTTGTTCTGCATGCCGAAGTAACCTTCGCCAAAACCGCAAGCCATGTAGTAACTGCTGGGGATGTCGCCTTCTTCGGGAACTACGACTTCGTTGTAGAACCACTCAATCTTTTCGCCCTTGGGGAAGGGATAACCCAAGTGTACGGAAGGACCGCGACGTCCGAAGTGCGTGCTGAACTGTTCGTTCACACAAACTACGGGACCAACTTCGCCACTAACGAGCAGTGCTGATACGCTACCAAACTTGTCGCCCTTGAGCAACTTCTTGCCGCGAATATCCACCTTGACATACTGCGCCTTTGTCACCTTGAAAGAACCAACCTTGACGTTCGTAAGTTCGTCGCTGTTGAGTTTTACGGTCTTCTTTTTGCCCAAGAGGGAAACTTCGATTTGCGAATGTCCCTTAGCCTTAAGCGTGAGGTCAAACTTGCCTGCCTTTTCAGTTTTGAAGTAGAAACTGATGACGTCTTCCGTGTTGTTCCAATTGCGGATGGCAGAGCGACCTTCGTCAATGTGTGCCTTGCCTTCTGTGACATAGGCATTGCCAGCCAGCGTCACTACGGTTTCACTCTGTGCCACAACGGGGAGCGCAAGGAGCGAACTCAGGGCGAGTGATAGAAAATTTAATAATTTCTTTTTCATAATTGTTGAGGTTATTTTTTAGAGTACAGAGTATAGAGTACAACTGCCATGCGGATTACTTTATTTATCAACGTGATTACACGGATTACACGGTTTGCTATGCAGGACTTGGAAATCTGTGCCATCTGTTTAATCTGTTGATTTATTTTGTCAACGTGATGTGCAATAGAGTACAGCTGCCATGCGGAATGAAAACCAGCGTACAAGCAAGCGTTCGAGTCAAACCATCTCGTCTACTTGTACCTAATAACTTGTCTACTATTTTAAAGCTATACAGTGTACAAGCAAGCGTTCGAGTCAAACCATCTCGTCTACTTGTACCTAATAACTTGTCTACTATTTTAAAGCTATACAGCGTGCAAGCAAGCGTTCGAGTCAAACCATTTTGTTTATTCGCCTACGCTCATCAGCTTCGCAGTTCCTCGAACCTATTAACTCGTTTACTATTATTACAACAAACTCCAGGCAACTGTGAGACCTGCCATCACGATGCTTACCATGCTCATCAATTTAATCAAGATGTTGAGCGAAGGTCCTGATGTATCCTTGAAGGGGTCGCCTACGGTGTCGCCCACGATGGTGGCCTTGTGAGTGTCGCTACCCTTGCCGCCAAAGTTTCCTTCTTCGACAAACTTCTTGGCATTGTCCCACGCACCACCGGCATTAGCCATAAACACAGCGAGCACGAAGCCCGAACTGAGACTACCGATGAGCAAACCGAGTACGCCCGATACGCCGAAGATGACGCCTGTAAGGATGGGCACTGCGATGGCAATGAGTGAGGGCACAACCATTTCTTTCTGTGCCGCACGCGTAGAAATCATTACGCAACGTTCGTAGTCGGGTTCTGCCTGACCGGTAAGGATTCCCTTGATTTCGCGGAACTGACGGCGCACTTCTTCCACCATCTTCGCTGCCGCGCGACCTACGGCGTTCATTGTCAAACCGCAGAAGAGGAACGACATCATTGCACCGATGAACATACCTGCCAAAACCTTGGGGTTCATGAGTGTTACGTTGTAGTATTGCATGAAGTCGGCAAACGAAGCCTGCGCCAATGCCACTTCGCGACCATCAATGTTGAGCGTAGTAGTGCCGATGCGTTCGAGTCCGATGCGCACTTCTTCGATGTACGAAGCGAGGAGCGCCAAACCTGTCAATGCTGCTGAGCCGATGGCAAAGCCCTTACCTGTCGCTGCTGTTGTGTTGCCAAGCGAGTCGAGTGCGTCTGTGCGCTTGCGTACTTCAGCGCCGAGGCTGCTCATTTCGGCATTACCGCCTGCGTTGTCGGCGATAGGTCCGTAAGCGTCGGTTGCAAGCGTAATGCCCAATGTTGAGAGCATACCTACAGCGGCTGTGCCGATACCGTAAAGTCCCATGGAGATGTTGCTCATGTCACCGCCTGTTGCAAGGAGGTAGGATGCGATGATACCCACTACAACCGCTACTACAGGAACGCATGTTGAGAGCATACCCACACCGATACCTGAGATAATCACTGTAGCCGAACCTGTCTGACCACTTTCAGAGATGCGTTGCGTGGGTTTGTACGACTGTGATGTGTAGTATTCTGTAGCTTGACCGATTGTGATGCCCACAGCAAGACCTACGGCTACCGTGCAACCCATCTGCCACCAGTTTTCAAGTCCGAGCATGTAGAGAATGCCAAACGATGCGATGACGATGAGCACCGAACTCAAGTTTGTACCTACGGCGAGCGAGCGGAGCAAGTCCTTCATCGTAGCGTTTTCGTGTGTGCGCACTGCAAAGATACCCACCAACGAAAGCACGATGCCCACTGCTGCAATGAGCATGGGCGCAATCACTGCCTTGTATTGCATAACGACGTCGCCCGACATCATGTAGGCTGCCGCACCGAGCGCAGCAGTTGCGAGGATAGAACCGCAGTAACTTTCGTAGAGGTCAGCACCCATACCGGCTACGTCGCCCACGTTGTCGCCCACGTTGTCGGCAATCGTTGCGGGATTGCGGGGGTCGTCTTCGGGGATGTTGGCTTCCACCTTACCTACGAGGTCGGCACCTACGTCGGCTGCCTTAGTGTAGATACCACCACCCACGCGGGCAAACAAAGCCTGAGTTGATGCACCCATACCGAAGGTGAGCATCGTTGTCGTGATGATGCAGAGTTTTGCTGTGGGGTTGTCGCCTGCAGGAATGAGCCAGTCGAGTAATAGGTACCAGAATGAGATGTCGAGCAAACCAAGACCCACTACGACGAGTCCCATCACGGCGCCACTACGGAAGGCAATGCGCAAACCGCCGTTGAGCGACTGGCGGGCAGCGTTGGCTGTGCGTGCCGAAGCTGCTGTAGCGGTCTTCATTCCTAAGAATCCGGCAAGACCGGAGAAGAAACCACCCGTAAGGAATGCGATGGGCACCCAACCATTCTGGAGGTTGAAGCCATAAGCCATGACTGCAAAGAGAATAGCGAGTCCAATGAACACAATGCCCACTACCTTGTATTGCTGCTTAAGGTAGGACATGGCGCCCGAACGCACGGCAGCAGCAATGTAGGCCATGCGCTCCGTGCCTTCAGAGGTTTTCAACATTTGGCGGTAGAAGAACCACGCAAAACATAGTGCAAGCAAGGATGCCGCTGGCACTATCCAAAATAATGTTTCCATAAGATTAATATTTATTGAGGTTGTTAGGTTTTGAGGTTGTTAGGTTTTGAGGTTGTTAGGTTTTGAGGTTATTAGGTTTTGAGGTTATTAGGTTTTGAGGTTATTAGGTTTTGAGGTCTACTATCTGTTCCGCATGGTCCTTACAACCTTATAACCTAAAACCTTATAACCTTAAGCCTTATTCCACATCTCCCAAGCCGCGAGTGCTTGCAGGTGGAGCATTTCCAGTCCGTTTTTCACGCAGGCACCTTGTGCCGCACTACGCTGCATGAATGCTGTTTCGGCGGGATTGTAAACAAGGTCGTAGCAGAGGTGGCGCTCGCTGAGCAGTTCGTAGGGCAGGGCGGGCGCTTCGTCCACCTTGGGGTGCATGCCGATGGGCGAACAGTTGACGACGACGGTGTGCGCTCGGAGCACCTGCTCATCTATGTCGGCATAGGTAAGCCGTCCCTCACTGGGATGACGGCTAACGAGCGTCGCGCTGATGCCTAATTGCTTGAGTCCGTAAACAATGGCTTTCGATGCGCCTCCTGTGCCGAGCACCAGGGCTTTTGTGTGGTGAGGCTGCAGCAATGGAGCGATGGAGCGACTGAAACCTACGACGTCGGAGTTGAAACCGTGTAGCAAGCGCTTGCCCTCATCGTCGTGCATCACTTTGACCACGTTGACCGCACCGATTTCCTGCGCTTCGCTGCTCACCGTATCGAGGTAGGGCAGTATGGCTTGCTTGTAGGGGATGGTGACGTTGAATCCGCGTAGTCGGGGGTGCGTGCTGAGCATATTCTCTACTTCGTCAATCGTGGTGAGGTCGAAGTTGTGATAATTGGCGTCGATGCCTTCAGTGGCAAACTTCTGAGCAAAAAAAGCGGCAGAGAAGCTGTGTCCGAGCGGATGTCCGATGAGTCCGTATTCGTCGTGCATAATTTTGTAAACTGAATGGGGATGGTTAAGGACGTGCCGCTGTGTAGAGCGTACTGATGCCGCCTGTGAAGCGCTTGAAGTTGATGTCCGTAAAGCCTGCTTTGGCAAGAATTTCAACCATGCGCTCGCCCTGCGGAAAGGCTTCCATCGTGGCGGGCAGATAGGTGTAAGCCTGCTTGTCGCGCGAGATGAGTCGTCCCATTGTGGGCATCCATACGCGTGAGTAGAAACCGAACAACTGCTTCATCGGAGATTTCTGCGGCGTAGTCAGTTCGATGATCACCAGGCGTCCGCCGGGTTTGAGCACGCGCAGCATTTCGCTCAATCCCCGGTCGAGGTTTTCAAAGTTGCGAATGCCGTATGCCACCGTGATGGCGTCGAAACTGCCGTCGGCAAAGCTGAGCGCCATGCAGTCCTCCTTCTGAAACGTAATGTTGCGCGCATATTCGCTGCGCAGTGCCTTTTGGCGCGCCACGCTGAGCATGCCTTCCGAAAGGTCGGCGCCGACGATGGAGCGCGGGTGGAGTAATTTTGCTGCTAAGAGGGCAAAGTCGCCCGTACCCGTGGCAATGTCGAGCAGACGTTGCGGAGCGTAGGGCTTGAGCGAGTTGAGCGCAGCCTTGCGCCAATATTTGTCGATGCCCAGCGACAGGGCGTGGTTGAGGAAGTCGTAGCTATGCGCAATGTTGTCGAACATCTGCTCCACTTGTTCCCCCTTGGCGCCGTCGGGGCTGTAGGGTTTTATTTTTTCCTGTTGATAATTCATCGTTGCGTGTTCATATTTCCACCCTTATTCGCGGCATGAGTGGCACATAAACGGAGTTTGCCTGCGCTGCGAAGGGAATACTTCCGCAAATTTAGTAGTTTTAACTTAAACTTATTAATTTTGTAGCATGAAAAATTTGTAATCTTGAGGAAACAATGAAAACACTTTTCCTGGTTATCGGCAAAACGATTGACAAACATCTTGTGGCGCTCATCGACGACTATGCAGCCCGCGTGAAGCACTATCAACCTTTCGACATCGAGGTGATACCCGAATTGAAGAACACAAAATCGCTTACTCCAGAGCAACAGAAGCAGCGCGAAGCCGAGTTGCTGAAGAAGAGCCTGCGCGAGGGCGACCACATCGTGCTCCTCGACGAAGCCGGACGCGAGTTCCGCAGCATAGAGTTTGCCGACTATTTGCAGCAGAAGCAGGCCACCGTGGCGCGCCGCCTTGTCTTCATCGTGGGGGGACCCTACGGTTTTGCGCCTGAGATTTACGCCATGGCGCGCGAAAAGATTTCGCTCTCGCGCATGACTTTCTCCCATCAGATGGTGCGCCTCTTCTTCGTGGAGCAGTACTATCGGGCGATGACCATCCTCAAGGGCGAACCTTACCATCATGAGTAGAACGGGGATTGAAAGGAGAAAGGAGAGAGGAGAAAGGAGAAATGGCTGCGCATGGCTCTGCTTACACTTTTATAAAATAAGAAATGGCTGCGCGTGGTTTTTCTTGCCTCTTCTTTTTTTGTTTACATTGGCATCTGCATCTGCGGAGGCACAGGTAAGTTTTCGCCTGATGCAATATAATGTGGAAAACCTCTTCGACACGGTGCGCAGCGCGGTGCACAACGATGCCGACTTTACGCCCGAGGGCAAGAATCGTTGGACAGCGGGGCGCTATTGGATAAAACTCGGCAACATGGCGCGCGTGATTGCTGCCGTTGGTGGAACTACGCCTGTCGATTTGGTAGGAATGGTGGAGGTGGAGAACGAAACGGTGCTGAACGATTTGACAAAGCATACGTCCTTGCGTAGTTTAGGTTATGAATATTGCATAACGCAAGGCAAGGACGAGCGAGGAATAAACGTAGCATTGCTCTACCAACCGGCTAAGTTTAAGTTGCTTTCGGCAGAGAACTTGCCAGTCGTTGTTCCCGAAGGGATGCGCCCCACGCGCGATGTGCTGAAGGTGGAAGGTTTGCTCCCTACGCGCGACACGCTGACCGTATTCGTTGTTCACTTTCCGAGTCGGCGCGGCGGAGTGGGCTTATCGGAGATTTATCGTAGCCATGTGGCAAACGTGGTGCGCGAGCATATTGACAGTATTTTTGTGGAGCGACCCTTGGCAAAAGTCGTTGTGATGGGAGATATGAATGCCGACATGCAGTCTCCGTGCATGGCGCAAGGACTCAAAGCGCAAGTGCTTAAATCCGAAACTGTGCTCACGGAGGACGCACTGTATGAAGCACAACCCGTAACCGCATTTCACGCAGAAGTGAAGGGCACCTATTTCTATCAGAACGAGTGGGAACAAATCGACCATATCCTTGTGTCGCCATCCGTGGTGCAGAGTCGGACAATGAAGGTCTCGCCCGAAGGTTGGAGCATTTTCGATGCATCCTTTTTGCTCGATGAGAAACATAAGTCGGCACGTAAGTGGAACTATCCAAAACGAACATATCTGGGCTCCAGTTATCAAAAAGGATTCAGCGACCATCTTCCCGTAGTTTTGCAAATGCAGTTGTTTTTCGAGTAATCGGTTTTTTGTAATGATGTTCCGTAGAAAAGAACATTTTATGCGAATTTCTTAAGAAATGTTTTCAGAAATAAGTATCTAACTTTGCAGCATGAAACAAAAGAAGAAGATTTGCCAAAAATCTGATTATATAGACACGTATTATGATTAAGGAATTGAGCTTTCAGGATATCCGCGCGAGAGTGGGGCAGAATTGTTTTTGTGGTGAAGATTTTTTGTTTACAACTTTGCAGTATAAGGACAACGAAGAGAATGCACCAACTCTTTCGGGCTATGTAAGATTGACCGATGTAATGATAGCAGTCGTGCGCGAGGGCGAAATGGAGGGGATGATTAACAATATTCCTTTCAGCATGAAGGCGGGCGATATGTTGCTATGCACAAATGCTATATTCTTGCCCGGACAGTTTCGTTCGAACGATGTAAAAATTAGTCTGATGTTCGCACAGCGTCGTTTGTTGCTCGAAAGTGTTCCGTTCCAGCAATTGATGTCGGCAGCTATGTTTCATTTTGACCGCGATTACATCATTGTTTCGCTAACGGAAGAAATGCGCCACCAACTTTCGCTATATGGCGACATATACAACGAGCGCTTCAAGAAAACTGAAACTCCCATCGGACGTGAAATTATTCGTCAACTTACAAAGTGCTTCCTTTGCGAAGTGATTGAAATACTTGCCGGCGACGACGATGTTGCAAATATAAAAATAGGACAGAATCAGAAGATAGTGATGCGCTTTTTCGACTTGTTGGAAAAGAAGCAACCTCGTCCACGCTTTATCGAAGACTATTCGTCCGAACTTTGCATCACACCCAAACATCTTTCGGAGGTGTGCAAAAAGGTGACAGGACGCACAGCGTTGCAGTGGATTACGGAATACGTGGTGCGCGACATTCGCTATTACCTTTTGCACACGGACCTGAGCATTAAGGAAATTGTGTTCCGCTTGAATTTTCCCAACCCCAGTTTTTTCGGAAAATACGTACGCCTTAATCTTGGTATGTCGCCCAATGCTTTCCGAAAGAAAACGGAGTAAGGATTCAGGGACTTTATCGCTCACTTTAATATCGTAGGTAGTCATAGATGATTATAAGTTTTCTTGTAGTCCTCTATGATTACCTTTTTTATTGAGTACTTGATTTGAGCACTTATTTAGAGTATAGAGCACAGAGTACAACTACCATCCGGATGGTGCGAGCATGCTCGCGAAAGTCTGTGAAAGTCCGTGGAGTGTGAGAATAAACAAAACTTTTGTTGCAGGAAAATGCAATGTGAGTAGATGTCCTAATGGATAGGGTGTTCACAATAGTATAAACAAATGAGACTTTTGGGTAATCAATAACCATCTGTACATTATTTGTATATGACGCTGAAGGCGTCACCGTTTAATAACCGCGGGTACACGCCAGTGCACCCGCGGTGTTAATGAGTGGGTATGTGCACCCTGAATGGGTGCCCCAGCACTTTGCTATTAAATCCTCGTTGCCGGGGCACCTCTTCAAGGTGCACATACCTATTGGATGGTGCCGGGGGTATTCGCTTCGCTCAAACCGCCGGTTACTGAGCGGAGACGCCTTCAGCGTCTTTTCTGCCATCCGAATGGTGCGAGCAAGGCTCGCAAAAGTCTGTGTAAGTGAAGTCTGTGTGAGAATAATTTTTTTTCTTGCAAGAATACGCAATGTAGTGGAATAATGTTCGACGTAGAGACGTCCCATTGGGGCGTCTCCAAATCAAATACCTATTTTGGGATTTTGCAGT
>JAZQXH010000062.1:0-5726 GCA_045632745.1 Alloprevotella sp. | reverse complement strand
AAGAGTTAGACTACCAGAACATGGAAGTTTCTTTACCAAAACACTCTTTTTGACAGATAAACACTTAGCAATAAGACCTCTTTTTGAGAAGGCAGAATGCATATCTTAATTTGGGTGGCGCATTGACGAAGTCAGGAAAAGTGGGTGCGCCAAAGATATCATTCGGCACACCCCACCTTTTATCCGTCTATCTGTTCAAGCAACACCTCACTTGCCGTCCACCTTCTTGATGAGTTCCAGCGTTGCTGCGTCCAACTTTGGAGCAGAGGCAGGGATATTGAATTTAGGAGCAGCCAAGCGAAGCTTTGCTCGGTCCTTTGCCGCATCGGCTGAGATGTATTCGGCCTTGACTACGTAGAACTCCGTGTGTAACGACATCTTAACTTCTTTGCGGTCGTACGCAAAGCGAATGAGTCTGCCCGAAGTTGTAACATCGAATGCTTTAGCAAAACTTATGAGGTCCTTTATTGAAGGCGTCTGCGTTGAACTCATGTTGTAGGAGCGCATACGGTAATATTGTGTGACATCTACATTCATCCCTAAAATGAAAGCCAGGGCTTTCGGCACAGAAACGGTACCATTCTCTGTTTCAGCCAAGGGATAATGCGCAACGGTCAGATTGTCGTCCGTCTTGCTATACACCACCTTTGGTCCGAATTTCCCCTTAATGCAGTGCGTGGCGTGGTCCTCACCATTCTTGAGCAGCTTCAAGGGAATGGTATCCTCTTCTTCAGAGAGTCTTTCAAGTGAAAGAGATATAGGACGTATGTGGCCGTCCTTAATCAGCGTGTCGCGCCCATCTTTGTGGCGTATCGTCCAGACGCGTTCGGCAATGATGCGGGGTTTTCCATCGGCAGCCTTCTTGGCTTTCTTTGCTTTCTTTCCTGTAGCTACGGGGACAAAGATGTTCACCATGTGCTCGGCATACGTGTCTTCCAACCGGCATGTGTCCGTAAATACCTTCTGATAACTGCGCGCATAGCACGTGAGTTGCAACACTTCGGGTTCGGCAGGCGTAATGATGGCTTCACCCAGCTCAAAACACTGCGGCGTAAGGAAAATCGTAGCCGGTTGGGGCGTAGCAACCTCGGTTCCTTCGTAACCAATACATCTGATGGTGAGGGGATAATCGCTTTCCTGGACTGCGGGCAACTCGCCTTGCTCGTTTGTCAAACCAATTAATTTTCCGCCGTCGCTGAACACCGTAGCTGCCACAACCGCCACACTATCAACGGCATCGATTACGCGCTGCTGTGCAGACATCTTGCTGCACGCAAGGCACGCAGCAATGATGAAACACAATAAATATTTGATTCTATACATCATCGTTGTATAAAAAAAGATTTATTTTGATTTGAAGTTTTGCAAGAGTTCAACTTCTGAAATGATGAGATGATGAAGTACCCCCATTCGGAATGCAATCCTCCATGCTTATATTTAAAGGTGTGTTCCTTCACTTTACCCTAAAAAAGCAAGTGCCTCAAGCTTCAATTGCACATCCATTCTATTATACATCAATAGCGAAACGAAAGCTCACTTGCCGTCAACCTTCCTAATAAGTTCCAGCGTAGCTGCGTCCAACTTTGGCGCAGAGGCGGGAATTTCGAATTTTGGAGCAGCCAGGCGGAGATCCGCTCTGTCCTTCGCAGTTTCGACTGAGATGTATTCGGTTTTAACTACGTAGAACTCCGTAAACAACGATATCTTAATTTCGTCGTGATTGTACTCCTTGTTAACTCGTTTACCCCAGATCGTAGCATCGATTGCTGTAGCAAAACTTACGAGATCCTTTATCGAAGGCGCCTGCGTTGAAGTCATGTTGTAGGAACGCGTATTGTAAAATTGCGTGACGTCAATATCAAATCCTAAAATGAAAGCAATGGCTTTTGGCAATGAAATGACGCCTTTCTTTATTTCAGCCAAGGGGTAATGTGCAACGGTCAGATTGTCGTTCGTCTTGCTATACACAATCATAGGTCCTGTTTTTCCCTTAACGCTATGCGTGGCCTGTTCCTCGGTGCTCTTGAGCAGTCTTTGGGGAATGGTGTCTGTTTCATGGCCAAGTCGTCCAAACGCTATTGAGATGGGTTCGTTGGGTTCGTTCTTAATCAGCGTGTCGCGCCCGTTAACGTTGCGTATCGTCCAGGTTCGCTCTGCGATGATGCGGGGGCGTCCATCGGCAGCCTTCCTGGCTTTCTTTGCACGCTTGCCTGTGGCTACGGGGACAAAGACGTTCACCATGTGTTCGGAATATTTGTTTGCCAACTGGAGTGTGTCCGAAAATATCGTCTCGAAACTGCGCGCATAGCACGTGAGTTGCAACACTTCGGGTTCGGCAGGCGTAATGATGGCTTCGCCCAGTTCAAAGCACTGCGGAGTGAGGAAAATGGTAGCCGTCTGGGGCGTAGCAACCTCAGCTGCTTCGTAGCCAATACATCGGATGGTAAGGGGGAAGTCGCTATTCTTCGCCATGGGCAGTTCGCCTTGCTCGTTTGTCAAGCCTATCAATTTACCGGCATCGCTAAACACTGTAGCTGCCACTACCGCCACGCTATCTACGGCGTCGATTACGCGCTGCTGCGCAGACATCTTGCTGCACGCGAGGTTCGCAGCTATGATGAAACTTAATAAAAGACTGAATTTATGCATAGTATTTATAGAAAAAAATAGATGGATTCTTATTAGCAATGCAGCATTTAAAACTGCATCTGTATTAGTAACTGAAGAAGCGGCCGTCGCTCGTCATTCCCTGTACTGAAATCACAGGAACGGAGCCATGCGACGAATTGTTGAAAAGCATGAGCGATGCTTCGCCGACATCGTTCGTCGTGAGTTTGGGCACCCACAAAAGTGTGCGGCGCATATCACCCTTCTCGGGAAGGTCCTGCAAATTATAGTTGGGCGAGAAGAACTTAACGTGGGGTTCGAAGCCCCAAATTTTGCGGAAAGTGACTCCTTTTTTAAGTCGTGTAGCCTCTTTGTTCTCGTGAAGCATAAGGACGGCGTCGATTGGATTGTGTGCTGTAGCGGCTGCTTCTAATGTTTGCGAGCCAATCAATCGAGCCATGCCTGTATAGTTTTTCACCAAGTATGCCATCTTAAAGTCCTCGGCAAATTCAGCATTTCCGCGCCCCGAAGCATATTCTATGTGCCAGTTTTCGCCGTTGACAGTGACTGTTTGCGAAGCGTCGTTCAACTCTTTTACTTCCATCAAATTTTCGCTGGCAGGGGTCTCTACGGTTTCTGTTTGTTCGGCAAAGGGATTTTCATCGCTCACCTCTACTTCGAAAGCGCTGTCGTCGAACTGCGCCACTACGTCCATCTTACTCCGACCTGTCACAACGTTGATTAATTCTATCACCGACACGCGACCATCGTAGCCCGCATCGCGCCACTTTTCCAATTCGAGTTCGATGTCAACAGCTTGGTCGGCAAATCGCTTGCCTCGGTTTTCGCCACCGTTCCAGTTGAAGCGACTACCGTTAAGCGGTTTGTATTTCTTCTTGCGTTCGCCCTTAACTTCGGCTTCGCGCAGTACGTAGGAATCTTCGGAGTTTAAGGCACTCCAATCGACTGTTTCGGAGTTTATGGTTACAGTGCTCTGCGCCACTAATGAATCGAAAGGCAAGGGGGGAACAATGCTGAATTCCTCGGGCTGCAAGCTGCGCACCTTCGGACTGAACCAACGGTCGATAGTTACGCGGCTCCACACTCGTTTCTGCTCGGCATTCTTCGTAGTAACCAGTGCCAGCCATTCGCCCTCGTAGTCGGCACTCGAAGCAAAGGCAAAGCGTCCCTCTTCGTCGGTCGTACAGGTAGCTCGGCGCACATCGCCTGCTTTGTTATACATCACGAGATTAAGTTCTATGCCCGAGAGTGGTTCGCGGCGGTCGTTGTCTTTGTATGCCACACCGTTGAGCACCAGTTTGTCCTCGATAGGTTGCGTAGGCTGAAACTCGCTGTGGTTACACATGGCGCTGAAATCCACAGCACGCCATCCCTGCACCATGAGGAGCAAGTCGAGATTGCGCAGTGCGACAGAATCGCTGCTTTCAAAGTACTGACGCGGATTGTGGATGTAGCCGCGCACTTCGGAACTGAGCAACATTGCTACGTCGATGTCGGCATGCGAAGGAGCAACTAACTGTTGCGAACCGTCCGTCACAGCCACCGACATCAGGGCCTTGCAAGCCTTGCCCTCGGTGGTTTGAACATTGATGGCGATTGCCATAGGTGCATGTGCCTCGTAGGTCTTTGCGTTTTGCGACACTTCCACCTGCGCCTTCTGGTGGTCGCGCAAGGGAGTCATCAGCATGCGGCTGGCAAGGCTGCGCCCCTTGGCGTCGAACAACTCAATGCGATTGACTCCGCCGCGCAAAACGGAGGCTGGGAGCGAAAATTCCTCAACGCCGGCAACGCTCAGCGTGTCGAAATAGCAGGGTTGCTCTCGACTGACAACGGCGAGTCCGATGGGTTCGTAGGGCATGCCCTTGGAGCGCTCGATGCGCAAATCCACATAGCCGTCTGCCTGGTCCACGCGCAATGTGTAGCCTTCAGGTTGCGCTTCGGGGAGTTCGAAGCGTTGACCTCCGACCTCAGCATAGCTACCTGCTTCCAGCGAACGTGGAAGTTGGATGATGCCGCGACCTTCATGTTGCGGAGTAGCGTGGACGAGGTGTGTGCCATTTGCCTTACAAATCCAAATCGTGTCGTTCGCGTAGCGTCCGTCGCCGTCGGTAAGGAGGAAAGCCATGCGCTGTCTAAGTCCATTGATGCGGTTGCCTCCTTCGGGGAAGAACTGCAGGCGTCGTACCTTGTTGCCCTCGAACGTATATTCGCGTTTGGCTGCAGCGGGTGCCACCCAGTTTTTGTCGGGAACGGAGATATCAACCTTATCACCCTTGAGTTCGAACACAGGCACGACGCGCGAATAGCAAGCTGCTTCGCCCCAATTCAGCATGGCGCGGGTGTAGGCTCGCACCTCATAAAAGCCCTGTCGATTGAACTCTTGCAGAGCGAAACAGCCGGTGGCAAAGCCCGAATCGTCGATTTTTGCCAGCTGGCGCTCGATGGTGAGCCCGGCAGCGTCGAGCAATTCTACGTAGAGCACACGGCTCACGTCGGTAGGGCGCAGCGTCGAAGCACGCACTACAATGGCGCTCCACCAAATCGTGTCGCCCTCAAGATAAGCGTTGTTGTCGAGGTGTACAAAGACCTTCTCGCGCGGAAAAGTGTGGTCGTAGGCAACGACTGATTTGAGCTTCGCTGTCAAATCTTTAACAAACTGATCGCTATTCACCTGAGCCGAGATGGCAATAACCCAACTTGCGAACGTGGCTGCAAATATTGTCCGTAAAAAAATCTGCATAAGTAATAATAGTCGTCGAAACATTATTGATTTTTCAACTGCGAAGATACACAATTCTTTTGAGATTAGGCATATTGGTTCAAAGATATGCAAAGGGGCTCTGCAGATATGCCTGCAAAGCCCCTTTCTTAAAAAATTTGGTTTACTCTACCCAAACGGCGGTGCCACTGCAAGTGACCATAAGCATGCTGCCATTTTGACCTACTGTTTCGTAATCTAACGTGAGTTCGATATAAGGATTACCCAAGAATTCGACTTTTGTCTATAATTTCAATGTTCATCGATGGTTTCTTTGGCAAAAGATTGTACGCAATAAGTCCTGCCACGAGATTCGTAGCAAAATTATCCACAGAACGAT
>JAZQXH010000061.1:0-31112 GCA_045632745.1 Alloprevotella sp. | reverse complement strand
GGAGTCTCAAACCATACTGCAGAAAATTATTACTCTTACCTCAAGGAAGCATTTTTGCTGGTAGGAATTAACCGTTTTTCCTTCAAGAGCAAGGAGCGCGTGAGAAACGAAAAAGTGTATGTCATAGACACCTCCTTTGTTACAGACCGAGAAGATAATTTTTCTTTAGAGAACATAGGTTGGCGATTAGAGAACATTGTATGTATAGAACTACTTCGCCGCTACAAACCCCAATTCTGCGATATTTTCTACTATAAGGAGGACACCTTCCAAGTGGACTTCCTTGTTGCCAAGGATGGTAATGTGCAAGAACTGATACAAGTTTCGTACGATGTATCCAGCGAAAAGACCCGAACAAGGGAAGTTCGAGGTTTGGTAAATGCTGCGAAGAAACTTAAGTGTAAGAACCTCACCCTCGTCACATTTGAAACAAATGAAGCCATAGAGGTGGAAGGATATACAATTAAAGCAATTGCAGCTACTGAATGGTTGCTTGTATGAAACTGTTAGAACGTTCTATCAACCTCTAATCAATTAGTTAGAGCGTAAACAACAACTCCGCCCTGCAAGCAACATTGAACTTGCAGGGCGGAGTTATGTTTTGAACAAAACCTCAGTAAAACTTATGTAGTTATGTACTTTTGATTACCAAATAAAAGCCAATCCACAAGTCCAATTACCATTTTCTTCCTTGAACATTTTGTTTACTTTGAACTTAGGCGAATCTAATTCGTAACCTAATGTCAAAAACACACTCGTAGCATCGTTTATATTGAACATTTTAATACCTCCTTCAAGCTGTGTACAAAGTCCCCATTTAACTTTAGGATCACACCCGCTCCCCATTCTTATATTATAAATCCCTACATAAGGGAAACACTTTGCTTGAAGCATTATGGGACCATTCACAAACCGCTCTTGCACACCAACACCAAATTGATACGAATAAAATCTAAAGCTTTTCTGGAAACGATGCCCTAAATCAACTTTGGCATAACCATTGGAGGCGAAATCAATACCGAATTTTAATTCTAAAGCATCAGTGTACCTGTCCCAATTTAGTTGAAAATCTACTGCTTTTTTATCAAACGATCCTGATTTGACGTAATTGAGTCCTGGTTGTATACACTTTTTCCAACTATCTATATATCCTTTTCCTTCATGTTCAAAATTAAGTGTTTCTTGCGCCTGAAGACTAAAGAATGTAGTGATAATGAGTGCTAATGTCATTAAAGAATTTTTCATAATTCAAATTAGATTTGATTACCAAACAAAGGTTAAGCCGAAACACCAATCGCCGTTGTCAAACATTCTTTTAGTGTCAAATTCAATTGCATCAAGTTTGTAACCAACGGTGAAATATATGCTTTTATTATTCATTTGAAGCAAACTTATACCAGCTTCAAATTTTGCATTAGCACCATATATGCATTCTGTTTCAAACTCATTATCCATAACGCCTACATAAGGGAAAATTTTTGCTTGAAGCAAGAGTGGACCATTAACAATTCTTTTTTGTAAACCTAAACCTACTTTACCAGTTGTGTTTTTAAAGTCGCCAAAACAATAACTTGCATCTAATTCTGCATATCCGTATTTCCACAAATTTATACCTCCACCAATTTCGAGGATTTCATTTGAATTATCCCAGTCTGCACTTACGTCAAAGGCTTTGCTGTAACCTTGAGAGTCGGGGGTTGTTGTTTGTTGTGCGGAAAGTGTAAAAAATGAAGCTACACCTAGTACGAGTGTAAGTAATAACTTTTTCATAACCTTAAAATTAACTTTGTAAATAAGTAATAATTATTATGTGTCTCACATTAGGATAAATGCTTAACACTTGTTTGCAAAATTATACAATTAACAACAATAATTCTTTCCTAAAGTGTATAGCAAATGTTACAACTCTGTATCCATATTGTTGCAAGTAAGGTTTATTTCTTCAGAAATTTCATTAAAAAAGTCACGTCCTAAAATTTTTGAAATTTGAATGAGCTGCTGAGTATCAATACTTTGCTTTTCGAAAATCCGATACACACTCATTCGAGTGCAACCCAATTTCTTTGCTAACCAAGTCACACTTCGTTCTTGTAGAAGCAGTTCCTTCTTTATTCTTTCGCCAATATTAATCATGTTAGTTAGTATTGGTGAGCATATAAATCATTCCCCAGATGTAGCTTAAATTATAATACAAAAAAAGACGTGGGAATCTGTACTTACCGCTTATCCCAGTCTTCAGGCCTTCGCATTGCCTTTCTCCCAAGAATAAGCAACGCAGCCAGCCCACGCCGTGACATATTATACACACCAATACCGACACGATTAAAATCATGCCTGCAAAAGGATACAATACACCCTACGTGGACGTTCCGAGTTGCCGTAATCTTTATGGGAGAAATCAAGTTTGCGAAGTTTGAAGACCCAAAGATAACGTTTCGTAACGTCCTTTCGCCACTATTTGTGACTCACCCCGAAAGCCCTTAGGCTGACTGAGTTGTTGCAAAGGTAAGGAAAAGAATTAATATAAACGTTACGAACGATAGATTATTTGAAAATTAAAACATGATTCGTTTAGTACAATACTAATAAGTTAAACAAGTGAAACTTCCCTTAGTGGAACAAGATATTATCAAACAAAGAGCTAATTCACACAATTTTGTTTTTGAATAAGCAATACCTTCGCCATACCTTGTTAGAACAGAGATTGACGCAGGTGCTACTTAAAAATATTGACAATTTAACTTTCTTGAGTACTCAACTTCTTAGGTTTTAAGGTTTACCATTCGTTTACATTTATACTTCGGATAGTTCTTATAACCTGACTCAACTGAAATTTGCGACAGTTGAGTTTGTGAATTACTGATGCTCGACTTTCACAACTCTGCACAAAATTTATCGCATAGGAAAGGTGTGTTTGTGCAAAAAAAATCCGAACATCGCACGCAAAATCCGGGCCTCAGCACGCCGGAGAAGAGTTTTTTCAGAAAAAACTGCACTTTTTTACGAAAAGAATGTTACAAATTTGCCTTTCGTACGTTTACCCTATTGAAGAACGCTAAAATCCGCATGAGCAAAGACATCCTACTCACCGTATTCACCCACCTGCGCACTAACTTCATGCGCCAGGCACAGCGCATCCTCGCTTCGGAAGAGGATGCTGAGGATGTCGTACAGGATGCCTTCTGCAAACTTTGGCGCAGCAACTATCCTGTAAAAACGGAGAACGAAGCCGAAGCACTGGCACGCACCACGATTCGCAACCTGTCGCTCGACGAGCGGCGCAAGCAAGACGTCCGACCGCAATTTACCCTCGACCCCGAACGCGACGCAGCGCTGCAGCGCTCAGCCATGGAGGAAATGGACATCCGCGAGCGCTTCGAGCAGGTGGAAGCGATTATCGAAACCGAACTATCGCCCTCGGAGCAACGCGTGATGCAACTGAGGGAGTACGACGAGCGGAGCATCGACGAAATTGCCCACATCATGGGCATCAGCGAGGCAGCTGTGCGCATGAAGCTGTCGAGGGCACGAAAGAAAATACGCACTATTTATATTGAACAAAACAAAAAGGAAGGAGGCACGCATGACGACTGATAAGAAATACTGGCTCGCGCTCACCGAACGCTACTTTGACGGCCTCACCACCGAGCACGAAGAGCGCCTGCTGCGCCAATTTGCTTCGACCCCGATGGCGCAAACCGAGGAGTTTGAAGAACTCCGCGCAGTGATGGCTTACCTCGCCACAGGTAAGGCGCTGCGCCAAAAGAAGTCCGCCAAATTCAGGCTAAACCTCGGACTGATAAAATGGAGCGCAGCTGCCTGCATCTTTATCATAGGGGTCATTGGCATTTACCGATTCATGCCTCGCACTACCTACATTGCCTACATCGACGGACAGCGCACCACGAACAAAGTTGAGGTCATCGCGCAGATGCACAGCGTCATGGCAGAAATCAATGCCAACACACCCACCACCACCATGGAGGCAAGCATGAACAACCTGATGAATACGCTCAATACTAAAGAATAAAGCACTACCATGAAACGCATACTCACACTCACCGCCTTCGTCCTCAGCCTCATCACGGCAGCCGGACAAAAGGGACTTAATATCGGAATCTACTTCTCCGACCACTATAAAGATTTGACCGCAGCATCGGTCTATATTGAGGGGAGCGACCTTTCGCCCTACAACCTCTCGCTCTTCAGGAGCATCACGCTGACGGCCGAAACCACTCCCCAAAAGTCGTGGTTGCTCCTCGAGCAGCGCGTCGTGGCGGACGCCAAACTCGCCACGAAGAAGGAGGTTGCAATGATTGGCACACGACTCTATTACGGGTTCTACGCACTCCCGCCGCTCGACGGGAAGACCAATCGCTACATCTTCTACCGCAACAACCTGCTGAAACCCGAGGCAAAACCTCAAGAAATCATGCTCGTCTATATCGAAGGCAAAGCATCGTCAGCCGAACTAAAAAAAATATTCAAATAACAACTCGCAAACACTGATATTATGAATCGCAGATTACTCCTCGTGGCAGCCACATTGCTCACCGCCACTACCGCTTTAGCCACCGAACAGAGCGACACGCTCGTTGTAAAATTCCCCTCAGAAGTCACCGTCATCAACAACGACAGCTCTTGCATCATTAAGATACAAGGTAAAAACGGAGACCCCGCAGGTTTTTCTTACCGACAGGTGATTCCGCTCACTAAGGATACTCCCACGCTCATCAATGAGAGCAACACGGAGTGGAACTTCAAAATGCCGTTCTTCAGTACGTCTAAAAAGGAGAGCACGCAGGGAAATACCACCACTACAAGCAAGAAAACATCGAACGTCAAGCGGCACAGGTGGGAAAACGCATCTCCGCAGTTGAACGTAGGCCTCGGACTGTTTGGCATCGGTTATGTTGCCAGCCTTAACACGCCTCTAGGCATGCATACGGAAATGTTTGACTCGTATGAGTTTCTTGGTCCCCGCTTGATGTTTATGTACCAACCGCGCATGAGCCGCTTTTCTTACGGCATCGGTGTGGGTACGAATTGGAAGAACTTCCGCATGACGGATGGCGTACGCTTTGACCGCGAACCCAATGGTAACACCGTTTTAACGGGTTATCCGGAGGGAGTGTATATAGGTTTTTCACGCGTCAAGGTATTCAGTTGGACCGTACCCCTTGAGGTGAAATACTATTTGACAGATAAAGTGAGTCTTAGCGCTACGAGCATCATGAATTTCAACACTTATGCTTCGCTAAAAACACGTTATACTACCCCCGAGGGACAAGGTGTAAAGGAACTGGATACGCATCTCCATCAAAATCCCGTAACGGTTGACTTCATGGGACACGTAAAGTATGGTGCCATTGGTTTGTATGTGAAGTACAGCCCCTGCAATGTCTTTGAAAGCGGTCGCGGACCGAAGTTCCAGGCTTGGTCAACGGGTCTCACCTTCTGTTGGTAATGCCGCTGCTAAAATATCAACACAAAATAGCCTCAGAGCTGTGTGCCGCGTGCGCCTAAGCTCTGAGGTTATGTTTTTTTATTAGCTTGAGTCGATTTGCATAAGATTTAGTTCACACGGCAATTTGAAAATCATTTTCATTGCGCCCGTTGGCAAAATCTTTACATAAGATTTTTGAGGATTTATCTTATTATTATCCCATCGCTAAATCAGTGCTCCAGCGCTCGGTTTTCAGCAAAATCACCTTTAATAGTTAATTAACGCTTATTAACACAATTGATATATATCAAAAAATGCAAAATTTTAACAAAGTTTATGTTTTGCAGTTTAAATTGTTAAATATTGTATATAAATTTGACGGAGTTTGAGGAAAATTTTCCTTCTTCAAAAGAAAAAAGTTTTTCTTCAAAGGTAATTTTTCGTTCTTCAAAGGTAATTTTTCCTATGTTTGAGGAAGTTTTCAGGAGGAAGGACACAAAAAAAGGAGGGCAGCATAGCCCTCCTTTAACTTTGTGCAAATATACAACGAAAATAATTTTTTTCCAAATCCGCTTTTTGCAGCATTTTTACATCCGTTAACATTTCAACCCTTCATTTTGCTATCCAACCACTGTGAAAATGCCCATTTTGGGCAAATCGCATTTTGGTTGAAAAATTGAAATGCACGAAAAATATCAAAGCACATTTTGCGATGTATTATATTTTGTGAGGTTATAAGATGAGGTTGTGAGGTTATAAGGTCTTAAGGTTATAAGGGCTATGCAGCATTTAAGAGTACAGAGAACAGAGTACAGAGTACAACTTCCGTGCGGAATGCAAACAAGCGTGTAAGTCAGACCTTCTCCTTTATTCGCCGTTAGCTCATCAGCTTCGCAGTCTCCTTTCTGATTTCTCCTTTCTCCTCGCTCGTTTATTCAACAGAACATGATGGCGCGCACCGCTACCTACTTTTCGCCATTGCGAACAACAATGATGCTGAGTTCGTAGAGGAGCCACATGGGGAGGGCTACGAGGAGGAGGGTGAATGCGTCGGCGGTGGGAGTGATGATGGCGGCGAGGATGAGCAGAACTACGATGACGTGGCGGCGATAATGGTTCATCATCTGCGCACTAATAAGCCCCATGCCGCCGAGTATGCGACACAGAACGGGGATTTCAAACACTATGCCCATCGTGAGGCACAACATCAGGAGGGTTTCGAGGTAGGAGGCGAGCGTCACGGTGTTTGCCACCATCGCACTCACCTGGTAAGCGCCAAGAAAGCGAAACGTAAGGGGGAATATCAGATAGTAAGCGAGCAACAGTCCTACTACGAACATTGCGTATCCGCTGACTACGAGCCTTACGGCATACTTACGCTCACGGGTATAGAGCGCTGGCGCTACGAAGTGGAAGAGCAAATAGACGATGTAGGGCGACGCTGCCAGTAGTCCGATGGAAAATGCTGCCTTGATGTGGAGCATAAATTGGTGCGCAAGTCCGGTGTTGATGAGCTGCACTTCGATAGGCGCTAAGGGGGAGGTTGTGCCCGAAGTGACGCTCTGCGCAATGTTTTCGAGCAGGCGATAGGTGACGAAATCGCTGTTGCAAGGCGCCAATAGCACATCGAACAACTCTGCCTTAAAGCAAAAAGCCGCGATGGTTGCTCCCACCACGGCTATCAACATCTTGATGATGCTTGAGCGCAATTCATCAAGATGTTCCCAAAAGTTTTGTTTGTCCGACACGTTTTACTGCTTGTTTTTTGCTTCATCATCGTCGGCATCCTTGCCGTTCATGGCGTCCTTAAAACTGCGCACGCCCTTTCCGAGTCCCTTCATGAGTTCGGGAATTTTTTTTCCTCCGAAGAAGAGCAATACGACGAGGGCTATGATGATGATTTCCTGAAATCCTATACCAAACATAGTTTCTGTGATTTTAAATTCTGTTTAACGACGACGTGCAGCCACCCAAAGAGCGAGCACTATCTGAAGAACTACGCCTGGCAAGCTGATTAAGAATGAGGGTAATGCGCCCAAAATGGTCCACTCGGCAGCGAAGCCCACAACTTGCGTGCCTACAATCGAGAGCACGAGTAGTGGCATGCGCCATTCGCTGCGACAACCGGCTGCCTTGCTTACGCACAGCGCCAGGACAACCGACTTTACCCAAACGACAGGCAACATGGCTGCTGAGGGCATAGCAAACAGCAAGAAGTTTGCAAGCGGACTCACAACGGCTGTGAGCAAAGCCACGCGCCAACCGAAGAAGCATGCTGCGATGAGCGTGAATGCGTAGATGGGTTGGAACATGATGCCGCCCTGCGGTATGAGGTGGCACAACTGAGGGAGCACAATGTTGCCGAGCATAAAGAGTGATGCCAGCAGATAGGTGCGGATATTGCTAAAAGTAAGTGGTAACGCTTTAATTGTTTTAAGCATGATTTTATAAATATAATATTGAGTAATATTTTTTTACTGTTGCATTGCAGCAATAAAATAGCGAATCGCAGCTACCATATCGTCAATCTCGCTGAGCGGTAAGCAACGCTGCTCTACGGGACACATACCTGTACCTGCACGATTGATGATATGCGCCACGACTTCGGAATAGCGGACATTGATGTCGGCACTGTGCAGCAAGTCGAGCGCCGATTGGCTAATGACGTCGGCATACACACGCTGCACACCGCCCTTGACCATCAATGCCGCAGCGCCCTTGCCGATCACCTTGTCGGCAATGCTGCTGCCTTGCAGAAAGTTCGGCTTTGTCGTAAGCAACTCGTACAAGTCGGCAACGCCGCGCTTTGTAAACGTGCGGACGTCCTCACTATTGCGAACAACGCAGGAATATCCGCCCTCGTGCAGAAGGGTTATTAACTCGGTCATACGATAAAAAACTTAGGGAAGTGTAAACTGTGTGGCTAATACCAGGCGAAACTGTAGCCTAAAGCGTGTCCTGCTTCAGTTGCTCAACAAACTTGTCGATGCGCTGCAACTCGCGTGGAATCTTAATGTTTTGCGGACAATGTTTGTTGCACTTTCCGCAGTTGATGCAGTGGTCTGCCTGGCGCAACTTCTCCACCATGCGGTCGTAGCCCACGAGGAAAGCACGGCGCGCCTGCTGATAGTTGGCGTCCATGCGGCTTTCGGGCACGTTGCCCTCGTTTACGCACTTGTTGTAATGCATGAAAATTGAGGGAATGTCGATGCCGTAGGGACAGGGCATGCAATAGGCACAGTAGTTGCACGGAACGGTGGGATACTGCTCCATGAGTTTTGCAGCGCTGAAAAGAAATTCGTTTTCCTCCTCTGTGAGTGGTACCAATGGCGCATACGAGCGAATATTGTCCTCAAGGTGTTCCTTGTAGGTCATGCCGCTCAGCACGGTGAGCACTCCCTTGGGGGTGCCGGCAAAGCGGAAAGCCCACGAAGCTACACTCCGCTCGGGGTCGCGCTGCTTCAGGAGTCCCACAACATGGTCGGGCACCTTCGAAAGGCGACCTCCAAGGAGGGGTTCCATAATCTGCACGGGAATACCGCGCTTTTCGAGTTCGGTATAGAGATACTGCGCTCCGATGCCGCTACCCTTGGCAATGTGCCAATCCACGTAGTTCATCTGTATCAGCACGAAGTCCCAGTGATACTTGTCGTGGAGCGCCAACATTTCGTCGAACACTTCCTTTGAACCATGAAACGACCACCCCAGGTGGCGAATGCGGCCAGCCTTGCGCTCTTCGACAAGGAAATCGAGTATGCCGTTATCGACATATCTGCGACGGAAGGCATCCATGCCTCCCCCACCGATAGAGTGTAGCAGATAGTAGTCGATATAATCCACCTGCAGGTCCTTGAAGGACTGGTGGTACATGGCGAGTGAGTTTTCGCGCGTGTAGTTTGAGAAGTTCGAGAGTTTTGTTGAAACGTAGAACGACTCGCGTGGGTGGCGCTTCAGCGCATTGCCCGTAGCCTTTTCCGACCATCCCTGAACGTAAACGGGCGATGTGTCGAAGTAGTTCACACCGTGGGCAATGGCGTAGTCCACGAGTTCGTTGACGGCGTCTTGGTCGATTACGTTGCCGTCGCCATGGGGATTGCGCAACGTCGGCCAGCGCATACATCCGTAGCCGAGCAGCGAAACTTTGTCGTTGCCCAATCCGGGGAAGCTGCGGTACGTCATTTTGTTGGTCGGCACTTCACCCAATTCCTTGCTGGTTTGCTCCGCTCCGTTTTTAGGCGTACATCCGCACATCGAAGCTGTCGTTGCAGCCGATGTGATGCCTACTATTTTGAGAAATTCGCGTCTGTCCATGATTTTACATTAATTTTTGTGTATCCACACCTTCAACAACGATGCCGCTGAATGGGCGCGCAGGACACAGATTTTCGCATGCGCCACAACCTATGCAGCGCTCAACGTCGATAACCGGGATGCGGCGACCCTTTTTGTCACCCTCGTCGGGAGCTACCATCTGAATGGCTCCCGTGGGACAATGGCGGGCGCAATTATCGCAACGCTCATTTTTCGATGCTGCGAGGCAATTTTGCTTTATCCACACGGCACGACCGATTTGCGTTGACGATTTTTCCTCACGCGTCAAGGGGAGCAGTGCGCCGTTAGGACATACGTTAGAACAACTCGTACATTCGGGGCGACAATATCCGCGTTCGTAGCTCGCTTCGGGTTGCATGAAGCGGTCAAGGTCGCTTGACGGACGCAACACGTTGTTGGGACATGCCGAAACGCAAAGCTGGCAGGCGGTACACTTATGCGCAAAACTGCGGGCATTGACCGCACCGGGAGGAAGTATCGGAGTGGCACGTTCGGGCACTACCTTATCCTTAATCACGGCGAGTCCGCCATCCACTTTCTTTTTCTGCGCCTGGATTGCGCTCGTTGCAGCCATAGCTACTGCACCAGTAAGAAAGGCGCGGCGCGAGGTCGAAGCAGGCGCCTCGCACTTCGACTCCGTGTCTCCTACGGCTATTTTCACCTTCTTAGGCGCTACTCCATATTTAATAGCACCGCGTTTGCACTTACCAATGCAGTCCATACACACTACGCAACGACTATAGTCAATCGTGCGCTGCTTGCTGTTGATACATGCTGACTTGCAGTTTTTCTCGCAAAGTCCGCAACCGCTACATTTGCTTTCGTCGATAATAACTTTCACTATGGCGCGGCGCGATGCAAATCCGAGGAGCGTGCCTACGGGGCAAATGGTGTTGCAGTAGGTACGACCGCCTCGCCATGCAAGCACGGCGACAATGATGAAGGTTATTGCTGCCACTCCAAGGCTCCAGCCACACTTGAGCCACACGTCCGTTTCGTAGAACGCATAGCTATTGGCGCGCTCAGCAAAGAAAGCCAGCGCATTGTTGCCCCAACGCCACAGGGGTGAGAACAGGTTGGTGGCAATGCGGCCGAAGGCGCTGTAGGGTTCGAGCAGATTTGCCACAATTCCTATGATGGGCTGGAAGAACGAAACTATCAGCGCACCAATGAAGACCACGCACACCGCTATTCTCAACGCCTTACGATTGGGGCTGAAGGAGTAGCGGTTTTTCTTTGACTTCTTGCCAAACCAGGCAATTGCATCCTGCAACAAACCCAACGGACATGCCACAGAGCAGTAGATACGTCCGAAAAATGCCGTCATCAGCAACCAGAATATGACGGTCACAAATGCGCCTGCCAATATTGCCGGCACAAACTGAATCTTTGCCAACCATCCCAAGCCAGCATGTAAAGTTCCTGTAAAGTCGAGGAACAGCAGCGTGAGCAGTAGTAACACTACGATGGCGATGGCTCTTCTAATATTTTTCAACATTGTGTTTATTTGTTAGTAAACGAGCGATACGAAAGGAGACTGCGTAGCTGATGAGCGTAAGCGAGTAAAGGAGAAAGGAGACTGCGAAGTTGATGATCGCAAGCGAATAAACCATCCGGATGGTTAACCTCATAACCTTATAACCTCATAACCTCACAATTACATATTTTCAACATACCAGCGATACAGGCGTGCGATGCCCTCGGGGAGTTCCACTTTGTGGCACCATCCGAGCGAATGGAGCTTTGATGGGTCAGTGAGTTTGCGAGGTGTGCCGTCGGGCTTCGTACTGTCCCAACGAATTTCGCCGTTGAAACCGATGGCTTTAGCAATGGTTTCGGCACAATCGCGGATGGTCGTTTCAATCCCTGTTCCGACATTGATGTGACAGTTGCGCACTTCCTTCGAACCTGCGGGATAGGTGTCCTTAAAGTCGATGTTGAGCAAAGCATAAACGCTGGCGTCAGCCATATCTTCGCTCCAAAGGAATTCGCGATAGGGCGAGCCCGTACCCCAAAGCGTAACGACGCCGGGAGCTATGCCGTAGCGGCTTAGCAATGCGAGTACATCAGCTTCGGCAGCATTGCCGTCCACACCTTCTACGGGGCGGCAGTTGAGGTCGCGACGAACACCTTCCCAATCGCCCTGCTGCAACAAGTGTGCCAAGTGGATTTTGCGAATCATTGCAGGCAATACGTGGCTGCGTTCGAGGTGGAAGTTATCGTTAGGTCCGTAGAGATTCGTAGGCATTACGGCGATGTAGTTTGTGCCATACTGGAGGTTGAAACTCTCGCACATCTTAAGCCCGGCTATCTTGGCGATGGCATAAGGTTCGTTGGTGTATTCAAGCGGAGAGGTAAGCAGGCAATCTTCGGGCATGGGCTGAGGAGCCTCGCGCGGATAGATGCAGGTAGAACCGAGGAATAGGAGTTTCTTCACACCGTGGCGAAAACTCTCGCCAATGACGTTTTGCTGAATCTGCAGATTTTCGTAGATAAAGTCGGCACGATAGGTCGAATTCGCCATGATGCCGCCCACGCGCGCTGCTGCCAGCACAACGGCATCGGGTTTTTCTTCGTTGAAGAAAGCCTTTACGGCGCAGGGGTCGAGCAGGTCGAGTTCTTTATGCGTGCGACCTACGAGATTCGTGTAGCCGCGTTCGAGTAAGTTGTTCCAAATAGCAGAACCCACCAATCCGCGGTGGCCTGCAACGTATATTTTTGATGATAGAGGTAACATAGGGAAAATGAGAAATGAGAAAGGAAAAATGAGAAATAGCCGTGCGGAGATTGTGAAACTGATGAACCTATCCAAGTAATAGAGGCTGCAAGATTCAGCGCAATCGAGCGAAGAAATTCTTGTTAAAGATTCTTCGTTCAAATCAGTCCCACTTGCTCTTGCCCATCCAGATTCGGAGGCGATTACGGATAGCGGAGCTGATGCGCGACCAGTTGCCGTAGCGGATGTTGAGCCAGAGTTCTTCGAGCGAGTGGCGCACCTTGATGCAAGGATGACCCCATGCCTGAGTTTTGAAGAAGCGTTCCTTATAGCCTACGTCTTCGATGATGTACTTGGGATGGCGCAGCGGAAGTTCGAGTTCGTGGTGGCCCATCTCGAAGATACGTCGGATGTCGCGCGGCAGTGTGGCGTTCGAGCCGGAGTAATGTGTGCCTTCGCCAACGGCTCCCATGTTGCTGACCATATTCACGCGCGGCACGATGGATAGTGCTGAGTTGAAGAAGATGGCAGCGTGGAAGAGCGTTTCGTAATAAGCCTTGCCCGTGGAGCGATGGTAGTGGCAGAATTTTATGAAGTCCTGCTGATGGCGATATTTCTTGATGAAACTGTCGAGCAGTCGCATGGAGTAGGCGTCGTCGAGGAAGGCGTAGCCCTCTTCCCATTGCTTGAAAGCTCTGCGCCAAGTGGCAAAGCCATTGATGTTGAAGGCGGTGGTGAAGAAGTAGTCGCAGGGCATGTCGGGTGTATGTTCGTCGTAATTTGTACCGGTTATCAGGGCAATACGTGGGTCGTCGGCGTAGCGCTCCAACAGTTCGGCGCAAAATCCGAAGAAGCTCACCGAAGGTACATCGTCGTCCTCGAAGAAGATGCAACGATCGACGTGTTCAAATGCCCAGCGCTGCGACATATAGTTGGAGGGGTCGCAACCATAATTCTTCTCCTGATACAGGCGGTGTACCTCGCAGGGCCAATCTACGGTTTCGACCACTCGCCGACAAGCTTCGATGCCGGGAAGGTCGCGCTCGTTGCGTGGACCGTCCTGATAGAGAAAGAGGTGTGAGGGGCGCGCCTTCCTTACTTGCTCGAACACGCACTTCAGTTTCTCCGGACTGTTAAAAAATAGTATGAGTACGGGAACCATTATGAGTGATGTTATATGGGGGTGAGGTTGTTGAGAATGATAGAGACTATGGTGATAGATGCTATAGTATTAATAGATGCCATAGTTTCTATAGATGCTATAGTCTCTATAAATTCTATAGTTCCTATAGCCTCTATAGCTTCTATAAAAAACATTCCCTGCCCCCAGTTACTAAAATCATTTCAACAACTGATAAGCGGCTTGCAGGTAGGCGCGGATATGGTCAACCTGTGCAGCGGTGGGCATGTCCTGGCGCTGCACCACTTTCTGCGTGTTCAGGTCATAGACGCTTGCGCCCCACGAATCTACCCAAACTACGCCCTGGCTCCATGTGTTGATGGCGAAGGGGTACGTGTACGTCGTGCTGAGCACATCGCGACTCATGGGGAAGTCCGCGTGGTCGATGCCTAATTGCCCAAGGAGCGTAGCGGCGAGGTCCGACTGATTGCAGAGGATGTCAATCTTAGCAGGTTGTGCCATTGCGCCACCTGTGAGGATGAGCGGTATGCGGTTTTTCTCTATCGCCATCACTTCGTCCGAGAGGTTCAGCGTAACGCCATGGTCGGGTATCATCACGATGAGCGTGTTCTGCCAAGCCGCCATCTTCTTGAAGCGGTCGATGAAGTTGCCCACGCACTCGTCGAGATAGGCGAAAGCATTGTCGGGCGTGCCTTTGCCCAATCGTTCGTAGGGCACTTCCCAGGGTTCGTGGCTCGATAGTGTGAGCAGTGTGAGCATCCAGGGTTTGTCGGCAGGATATTGCTCCACCATCTTCAGCGCGCGGTTGAAGGCAAACTCATCGTGCACGCCCCACTTCGAGTCATTGCGCTCTTCCGCAGGGAAGGCGGCTTCGCCATACGTGCGCTGATAGCCCGTAGAGAGCAGATAGCCGTTTGTGTTGGTGAAGTTGATGTCGCCACCGTAGAGGAATTCGGTGCTATAGCCGTTGCGCTGCAGCGAGCGTGCGATGCTCGGAAGATTTGCCACCTTGCTCTCCGTCAGTTTCATGACGCTCACGTCGGGATACGAGGGATAGCCGCTCAGCGTGCAAACCACTCCGCGGTCCGTGCGGAAGGAGTTGGCAAAACAGTTGGTGAACTCTACGCCCTCGGCGGCTACAGCCTTCATACGTGGCATCACGTCGGCAGCATCGAACATGCTGCGTCCGCAACCTTCGAGCACCACGAGCATCACGTTGGGGCGCTCTGTTGTTATCAGTTTCGTTGTGTTCTGACTTTGCGTATTTATCGCCAGCGCAGCGTATTGCTCACTGAATTCGGCAGCGTCGAAATGCTGGTGGCGCTTCGAAAAGTCCTTCACCTTCGACATGGAGTAGAACAAGTTGAACGCCGGGTTCACCGCCGACGCGTTCAGAAAGGCGTTGTCCGAGAAATACACCATGCCGGGGTTGGCTGTCGAAACATCTACCCCACCCCGAATACTCAGAAATAGGATACCTCCCCACAACACGTGCATGAGCGTTCCGATGACGCGTTTGGGCGTGCCCAATCTGCTTTCCTCAATCTTTTGAAGTTGGCGCAAGGATATCGTCCGTCTGAATAGCAAATACAATGCCACCGCAACAGTCAGAATAATTGTTACGCCTGCCACAACATACATTGTGCTGACCGAAGCCACGACCTCGGTTGGCGAATCAAGATAAGTAAAAATCGTAGCATCGAGTTTGAAATGCCAAAACGCAAAAAGCCCCGTGTCAACTACATAAATTATGGACTGCAACAACGCAACAAATCCAAAGTATAGATAGAACACCCACCGGTTGATGCCTATCCAATAGGCAGCCAACAACACGATCCACAGCAGTGCTGCCATATATCCGGCAAAGGAGCAATCGAGCGGAAGTCCGTGCCACACGATGTTGAGCACATCGAGCACACCCAACTCCGTGCCGCTACCATTGTAGAGCAAGAATCCCAATTTTGCAACAATTCCTACAAAAATGGCTGCTATGAAAAAGCGAAATAAAAAAAGTATTCTTATCTTCATTTTGAATAAGAAGTTTTAAATATAGATGAGGGGCAATAAATCCCCACTCTTTTTCAATAGTGATGAGTACTTGATATCTTTTAGTAGTACAATCAGCTTTATCCTGCAAAAGAATTTGTAGCACCCACTTATAAAAGAAGAGGAAGTAAGACGTTTGTTTTCCTTATTCTCGACTCATCGTTCTTGATTCCGATAAATATCTTCTATCACCAAACCTGCGAGTGTCAAACCAAAAATGGCTGTAATGTGCATGAGCGAGCCATTGATTTGAGCCTTTCGCGCATCCCACGTTCCGCCCATTACCAGCGAGTTTTCAACATCTGCATTCTCCAACAATTCCTGACTGAACACGCAACGAAAACGCCTGCGCGGCATTGTGCCCCCCTTCTTTATCCTACGACGCAGAGCTGCTGCCAGCGGACATCCCTTCACTTTCCAGAATTCTGCCACTTCCACCTTTGTAGGGTCGAGTTTCAAGGCTGCGCCCATCGATGAGAAGAATTTTGCTTTGAGCGAAGTGGCGTGTAATATCAGCGAAACCTTGTGTTCAAGGCTGTCGATACAGTCAATAATATAGTCGTAATTCTCCAGCTGGAAGTCGGCAGCCGTTTTGGCAGAGTAGATTGCGTCGAGTGCCGTAATCTCTGCCTCCGGATTCACCGTCAGCAAATGTTGCTTCAGAGCCTCCACTTTTTTCTGCCCGATGGTGAGCGTAGTAGCCATCAATTGGCGATTGATATTCGAAACGGCAACATCGTCGGAGTCAACAATCGTAAGGTGCTTCAACCCCGTACGAACCAAAGCCTCAGCAGCCCAACTGCCAACACCTCCGACACCCAAAACAATCACTCTGCATGTCGACAAATCCGCCATTGCCTTCGCACCCAAAATACGGGCAGACCTACTTTGTATCTCCTGAATCATCAGTAATCTTCAATTTTTAAAACTGTATCATGCAAATATAAATAAATATTTTAAGGTACATCCTAAAAAAATCACTTTATTTTCATTCTGCAAACTTTTGTGAGACTGGAAGGGATTTCTGAAATTTATTTATTGCCACAAAAATCCGAGAGAGGGCGTGTCAAAATGCGATTTTGACACTCCCTCTCTCTCTTCATTTATTAATATCCGTAAAGTCCAAAAATCGGATTACTTTACAAGCACCTTCTTGCCGTCTGAAGTTACGTAGATTCCGTTTACGGGCTTCGCAACAGGACGTCCGCTGAGGTCGTAGAACTTCACAGCCTGCTTGTTGGCTGTTACGCCTTCGATAGCAGTAGGAAGATTTTCCTTTAATTCGATAGCGAGTGAAGATGCAGTAGCGTCGCTTACGTAGTAAACCTTGTTTGCTGCTACGTTGCCAGCAGTTGTCTTCTTGCTGAACGCACCATTATTGAAAAGATAAACATTGCCACTTACGGCAGCAGCCTTGAGCGTACCGCTGAGGAGATTTTCTTTTTCTTCAACAAATTCGGGAGCAGTAGCCACTGGCAATTCATAGTGACCTTCGGCAGCAGCCAAAACTACAGGACCTTCTACATAGTAACCGTCTGTTTCGTCGAGAACGATGCATGCAACAGAGTCAACCACTGTGTCGCCCACAGCTACGTATGCCTTTACTTCTTCGGGAAGTTTCACACCGAAGGGGAGGCTGATGGCAGCATAACCTTCTTCAGCAACGTCAACGGGGTATGTTTCAACAGGCTCAACATACCAGAGCGATGCAGGCGAGCCTGATTCGTTCCAGGGCACAAGGCGCTTGTTGTCGCCGGCGAGGTGGAGTCCCTTCTTCGAGCCTGTATAGTTGTTACAAATCACCTGACACTGACCATCGGGCGAGGGAACGATTGTCCATACGCCAGCTTCGGCTGTATCTGTAGTTACGATAGGTTCTGTTTCGATGGCTCCGAGCTTTCCGAGATAAGTAGCGTAGTTACCACTATAGAGGTAGTACTGACCTTCGGTTTCTGTGGGCTTGAAGCAGAACATCTGGTGTGCATTGACAAGGTTGTTGCTATTAGCAGCAGTGTACTTGCTTTCGCCGGGAGTGAGGTAGAGTTTACCGCTGTTGCGTTCAACATTGCGCAAGCGATACCAGCCGTTGGGCTGAACGTCGATTACGGAGAGATTAGCGAGCACGCTGTTGAGCACTTCGTAGCCACCACGAGTGGGGTGTTCCTTGTAAGCATCGAGTGCGCCCTGCGCTTCCTCAACGGCTTCGGGAGTGTAAGCACCTACGTAGTTGTTGCCTGCCACTACGTTTGCCATCTTCACGTCGATGTTTGCTGCTACGAATTCGTCGGCATTGATGTCTTCGCAGTATGAGTAAGCACTGTCGGTGAGCTGTTCGATAGAATAGTTCTTGTAAACGATGGTGTAGCCACCACCTGAAGTGCCATAAGTATCTTCTTCGTAGAGGAAGGCTACCGTGCTGTCAGCTTGCAAGCACATGGTAGAGTAAGCCGAGCTGAGGTAGCTTGCCTGATGGCGTCCGTCCCAATCCTTTGCAAGGTCGGCGGGTGTAACGAAGTCAGCGAGGCTTTCGAATTCCTTGTAGTAGATACCTACGTTGGCGCGGCCTGAACCGAAGGGCACTGATTGGAGCATCAGGTACATATTCTTGCTGTCGGCATTGCGCACAACGGGTACAAACATGATTTCGCCGTTTGTAGAGTTGTTCACAGCGATAGTACCGTTGTTCGCATTGTTCGACCATGCAGATGTTCCCCAGCTACCTTCGCCTGTTTCAGTGTTCGTGAAGTTATAGATGTTGTAGATACGTCCGCCAGAAGTACGCGAACTGATGAGCACGCTACCATCGGGGAGTTCGTCAGCCTTGGGTTCGTCGCCACCGCTGGGGATGGGCGCTACGTCCACACCGCCGAGCACCTTCCATGTGCCACCAAAGTCGTCAGAGTAGAGTACGAAGTTTACGTGAGAATTATCAGCCAACTTCACGAGAGGAGCGCAGTAGAGGCGATAGTAGTCGCCCACCTTAACAGTAGAACTCTGCGAAATCTTTCCCGAACCGATGAACATACAACGAATGCCACCGTTGACGCGCTTGTCGAACTGTTCGTAGATTGCTTCAGAGATGTCTACGGGTTCACTCCATGTTTCACCATTGTCTTCAGAGTAGAAACGAGCAATACCCTGGTGGTTGTTGCGTGTACCGTTGGGGAAGCTCACGTTGCCCGAGCAAGTAAGCACCATTACGCGGCTGCTTTCGCGGTCGGCTACGATACAGGGGTCGCCAAAGGCAACATACATAGATGTGAGGTCAGGTGCATTTCCGCCCAAGCCTTCAACGATGGGGAAGATGTCGCCCCAAGTCTTACCATTGTCCTTACTGATACGAGCGTGGATGTCGATGCGACCGTTAGTAGCCATACCGATGTCGGCGCGGCTGTGGCGGTAGTCGGCTACGGCAATGAGGTCGCCGTTGAATGCCTTTGCAATGCCGGGGATGCGGTAAGGGATAGCGCCCGATGTAGGAGTGGGGAATACGTCGAACTGAGGTTCGGGAATAATCATCGAACGGCGCACCTTTACAAAGAAGTTGCTCAAAGTGATACCCTTGTTTGCACCGCTCTGTACATAGCTTGCCATGCGTTCGTTAACGTCGGTTACTTCTACGTGTTGTGTTGTTGCGGAAGTAGCGTAAGTTTTGCCGCCCACATTGAGGTTCAGGCTGTACGAAGCATCGTTGTTCGTATTAACGAAGTCGAAGCTATAGCTATCGATGACGCAACCTTCGGGAGCAGTGATGGTCTGCGTACATGTTCCTGAAGTACCGGAGTAAACTGCGATGTTGTCGCCCGAAGTTGTCATGTTGTTCTGACCCGTGTTGAACGAGAAACCGTCGAGCACAGTGCAAGTCCAAACGGCATGCCATGTCTTATTGGCATTGCTCGCAGTGAATTCGCCATTCGCCTTGTTGATTTCAACTGTAGTTTCAGCAAATGCGAAAGTCACGGTAGAACCTGCGTCCTTGCCTTCAGCCCAGAAAGCGAGGTGGCCCACGCCGCCAAAGTTGTTCATGGCATAGTCTGTGCCGTGGAGGAGTACGAAGTAGCCTTCAGTGTCGGCGAGTTTGTCAGAAGTTTCCAAGTCCCATGTGCCAACATAGCCTGAGGGAAGTGCATCGACGGGCTGGAGTGTAGGATAAGTAGAACCACCTGTTCCGCCATATCCAGCGAGTGTGCCCATTGTTGAGCTTGAAGCAAGCACCTTAGTAGCACCTGCCTGCTTGTTGTAAATCTGATAACCATCAGTTTCATTACCTACGAAGCACCAAAGGTCGGCAGCGTCGAGGGTAGAACTAATCTTTGTAAGCGCAATGCGGTCGGCACCGGCATTGTCAGAAATCACATGCTGACTCGCACCAATCTGCATTGTGTACCATGTAGTACCTGCTGCAAACTGACCGTCAACAATTGTTGTTGTCTTAAAAGGCACAGCTGCTGAAAGTGTAGAAAACAACAGCGTTGCCAACAACAGAAGAGGGAGTCTAAATTTAAAATTCATAGGCTCGTTTTTAAAAGTTTATAAATTTATTGATGAGGTTTTGAGTTGAGGTTATAAGGTTTTAAGGTTATGAGGTTTTAAGGTTTTTAGGGCTGTGTAGGTTCAAAGGCTGTGCAGCGTGCAAGCAAGCGTTCAAACCTGACCATCTCGTTTATTCGCTTACAATAGTATGTGTGTGCATTGCATTCCGAAGTTTAGAGCATTTTAACGCCTGAACTCATGCTCTTTCAAAGAACTATATGCGCACTTTGCGCAAAGATACAGAGTTTTTAAAAACTGAGAAAAAAATCAGCACTCATTCCACACAAAATCAACGCATTTTCTATTGTATCGCATAAAACTTACCTATTAGTAGCGATAACATGGAGTGTTTCTTTAGAGAACGGAGTTTTTTAGAGAACAGAGCACAGAGTACAGAGTACAACTGCCGTGCGGAATGCAAACAAGCGTTTGATTAAGGTCTTTAGGTTTTAAGGTTTTAAGGTTATAGGACTATGCAGCGTGCAAACAAGCGTTCGACTCTAACCATCTCGTCTACTTTTTAAGGTTATGAGGTTATAAGGTCGCTTCGCTTGTGAGGTTTTAAGGCTATGCAGAGTGCAAACAAGCGTTCGAGTCAAACCATCTCGTCTACTTGTCTACTAAATTTTGACAAAATCACTTTGTCAACTTTTTTAACATCTCTTAACGTCGCTCAAAAAGTAAAAAAGTTTAAAACTTTAACTTCTGTTAAGAAAAACTTACGTTGTTTAATAAAATTTTTCGGAAAATCGAGGAATTTTTTCCTTCTTCAAAAGAAAAACGTTTTTCTTCAAAGGAAAAATTTCCTACTTCAAAGGAAGAAAATCCTTCTTCAAAGGAAGTTTTCAGGAGAAAAGTCACAAAAATAGGAGGGCAGCACAGCCCTCCTTTAACTTTATGCAAATATACATCATTTTTCAGCGAAATCCAAATCTGCATTTCGCGCCATTTTTACAAAAGTTAACAGTTTTATCCCCTCCTTTGCTATTTCTAAATTTACAAAAATAGTGTTTTTTGCGACCCTAATTTTTGCTCTAAAAATCGAAATGCACGAAAACAATGAAAGTGATTTTTATGGCGCAATATATTACGAGTGGTGTTCGTTGAGGATTTGCAAATAATCAAAAAACTTTATTAAAATTTGGATAACTTGTTATAAGTTTCTATATTTGACGGCGAAAATAAATAGTTGATTTCACTTATACATTCTATTTAAGTGGAGTTTTATTCATTTTTAGAACTTATCTCAATCGTTTACAAATGAAGGCGTTTTCTAAAATCCCATTTAGTTCTGAACTTTTTGAACTATCTTTTTCCATACCGCACATCCAAAATAAGCTGAACCCTATCAAGAACGGAAAGTTCAATTACATAAAGGATATATTAAGCTTCGACAATAATCTATTTTTGTCTTTACCCCATTGTGGCAAAAACAAGCTCAGCTACTTCGTAGAGTTAAAGGATTTGCTCTCCAAACCAGATACACAACAGCGAATTGAAGAAATTTACGAGTATTGCCTCGTAACACACGAATTTCCTGAAAATCTGAGTGCACATCAACGTTCGCTACCCCCGATTGAGCGCTTCGATATCGCTATAAAGCAATATTTCAGTTACCTGCAAAAAGTAGCTTACTACAGGAACTCAAAACAGCTCAATATTTACGCAGACAGAATCGAGTATATAATCTTCGAAAATAATTCGCTGCAAGAAATTGCCGAAAAACTAAATTTAACGCCTGAAAGAGCAAGGCAACTTAAGAACATAGTCATATCTGAAATCATCGCCGGCAAAATCAGCGGTGCTGAAAACCTCCAAATCTCAGCCTCGCTACAAAAGGAACTCGACGACGTCGTGCAGAGTTTGCCACGAATGTGCTCTCACAAAACGCTGTGCGAAAAACTGTGTTGTGAGAATTTTGAGAACTTCTCGGCAAGAGTTTTCCTGCCGCTCAAGAGTGCACCCGAGATAAAGAGCGCTTTAGAATCTACCGTGTATCAGACATTCGACCAAATTTACTACATCCGTACAACGGACAACGTCAAAGACGCTTGGAGATATATTAGAACCATCTTCGATGCGCTCGGCAATGCGCCTCAACACTTTGATATCCGCCCTATCAACATAGAGCGACTGATGGAACTGATGGCGAAAAACATGCCCAACTATCCATTCGACAAGCAAACAGTGCTCGAAATCCTGGCGCAACACACATGGATTGAAACCCAAATAGTCGAGGGCGAAACCTTATACCAAATTCAATATCCTCACCTTAAAAACGACTACAGTCAAATAGGGCGCATCGTTTTCGAAAGAAAAAGCTTAAGAATTGACGACATTGATAAGATTCATAGGGAAAAGATGAACGACGAAAATGCACCCTCAATCATCTTCTCCATAAATCCTGCCAAATTAAAATTCCCCTGGGTAGTCAACAGTGGTGTGTCGGGATATTTAGAATATAGTGAGAATGGCTACAAGCGCACACTCTTCCGACAAGTCATTAAGCAGTGGATTAGCGAGCACAAACTATTCACTATGGACGAAATCATGGCGGAATTCAAGGAAAAGGGCTACACTAATATTCAAGAAAGAACTTTCAGAGCCTACATCACCGAAAACTGCTACTCGGACGTAAAGAACATGAACCTCTTTTGCAACTCAGATTACATAGATGAGTTCAAGGACAAGTACGTATGGAGAAGAAAGCAACAAACGGGCATTACAAATTGGATAATTAAGGAAACCTACAAATATCTCATCGAGGCGCCCGAACACAAAATGCTAAAAAAAGAACTTAACGAACTTTTAAAAAGCAAGTCCCAGGAACTTAATAACGTATACGACATCAAATACGATATAGAATATCAGCTTTACCACTACATGATGAAAAACGATGGGCTATTCGTTAAAGACCATGAGTATATCAAGCTAACTGAGAAGGCACTGAAAATTTCGCCCGACAAGTTGGAAAACGAAGCGACGCGCAAAAAGTCTCCAGCCTACTACAGCACAATAAAAAATAAGATCATTGAATTAGTGAGTCAATCGGGCGACAAAATGATGCGTCTGAGTCTGCTAAAAAAAGAATGCTTGAAGGAACATCCCGATTTACTTGCTGCCATATTCTATAAAATCGTAGATAGAGAACTGCCCCCAAACATCGTTAAAATCAGCATTGACAACAAACTCTACCTCAAAATGGAAGACGAAGCAACGTACGATAAAGAATAACGCAAGAAATAATGAGCGTGAGCGAGTAAGCAAGCGGGGAGAAAGGAAAAATGAGAAAGGAGACTGTGAAGCTGATGAGCGTAAGCGAATAAATGAGAGACCATCCGGATTGGTTACCTTAAAACCTCACAAGCGAAGCGACCTTATAACCTAAGAATAGTAGACAAGTAGACGAGGTACGAGTAGACGAGATGGTTAGACTTGAGCGCTGGTTTGCATACCGCACTGCTACCTTATAACCTCATAACCTCAAAACCTTATAGCCTTATCTTATAACCTTAACACAAAGCAGGAGCACAACCTTCGAAGGTTGCACTCCTGCTTTGTGTTATTAAGCGCTTTGCGCAATTTTTCTATAAGGAAAGAATGTGTAGAAATTACTTGAACTTCTTGATGTTCTCAACGATGATTTCCCACATAGAAGCCTGCGAACGATTCCACACAACGACCTTTCCGCCCTTAGAGAGGTGGAGGCAAGCATAACCTTCGTTGGGCGCTTCGTCACCTTCAAGGAAACTTTTGCCTTCGCTGTCGCTCGTAAGATTGAACTTTCCAGCCTGACCCACCACTTTGGCTACTGGTACTTCAGAACTGGTCACACCAATCTTACCGATATAGCACTTGTGCTCAGCATTGTAAAGTATCCATTCGCCGTCGCTCGTTTGGAACATTGTCCAAATTTGTCCGCCATCGGCAATGTCATGCGGTTTTGCAACGATGCCATCGGGAGTGGCTGTCATAAACTGATTGTCGTGATAACCGTCCTTGCCCTCTTCAAAGCCCATGTTGCGCAAACGATACTGCTCGCCATTGCTGAGTGTCAAGGGTGCTTCGAACATTGCAGCATTCAACGTGGCAATGCCGATACAATTTGCCTTGCTGCGCGCCTTGCGAGCAATGCTCATCAGTTCCTTTTCCTTGTCAGGATGGATTTCGCCAATCTTGTAGTCCATCTTGTCATCAGGGAAGTGCGAAGCTACGCGCTGAATTGCGACATTGTCAGCGATGAACTTCTTAGTGTGCTTCTTGTCGAAGAAGTAAGTGTACTGTCCGTCCGTAATTTCGTCGATAGTGAAACGCTCATAAACGATTGTGTAGTCGCGGCCGAAAGTCGATTCTTCGTAGAGGAAACCAACAGAGTTGTCCTTCTGCAAAATCATCGTAGAATAAGCCGAACCTTTGTCGCTCACTTGGAATTGTCCATCCCAATCGACTGCCAAATGCTTTGGCGACGCAAAGTCGCTCGCATAGTCAGCTATTTCCTTGTAGCAAATACCTACATTCTGGCGACCCTTAGGACCGAAGGGCACTGACTGAAGAGCGAGGAACATTTTTTCCTTCGTAGCTTTCTTCATTACGGGAACAATCATGATTTCGCCATTCGTAGAGTTGCCGACAGCATTGACTCCGGCATTCTTTTCGCCTGAGTAAGCCACCGAACCCCAGCGTCCTTCAGCCTTGGCAATGTCCGTATAAGAGAAGATGTTGAAATAGCGACCTACGCAGCGGCTTGAAAGCACCACGCTACCATCGGGAAGTTCTTCACACTTAGGTTCATCGCCATTGGGAGCAGGGCGGTCGTTGATAGTGCCAAGCACAAACCAGTTTTCGCCAAAGTCGTCAGAGTAGAGCACACGGTTGCCCTCGTTCTTGGTCCATACAGCGCAGTAAAGGCGGTAGTATTCGCCCACCTTGATTTGACGGCTCTGACAAATCTTGCCCGAACCGATAAAGAGTGACTGCACAGTAGGTTTGCCGTTTTCGTCAACAAACTGGCTGTAAATTTGCTCAGTTACTTCCTCGGGCGCCATCCATTCCCATTCGCCTGTAAGTTCGTCGAGCTTGGCACGCACACGAGCCACGCGGTTGGGGTTGCTCTCGGGAGAGTTGGGGATATAGTTGCCATTCCAGCAAACGGTCTTGCCACAAACGAGCATCACCAACAATTCGTTGCGCTCCGCATCGGCAACAATCGCAGCATCGCCAAAGCCCGTTTTCCAAACCTCGCCATTATTGTTATCGCCAATACCATCAGCGATAAAGAACTCTTCGCCCCACGTTTCACCATTGTCGTGAGAGATTCTACCCTTCACATCCACTTCGCCATAACCAATGTCGTTGCCACAAGGACGATAATCAGAAACAGCAATGACATCGCCATTCACAGCCGTAGCGATGGCAGGAATACGATAAGGGTGAGCAGACTGCGCATTCGTCACAAACAAATGCTGAGGCTGGTCTAATTGCGCTACCGCAAACTGCGCTACTGCAAAAAATGCGGAAATAAGAAACAATCGGAAAGTTTTTTTACTCATCGGTTGATATTTGATAATTTATAAATTCGTTGCGAAAAAAATGTCCACTTTTACGTGTAAAACACCTGCTAAAGAGGGTATATTCACCTGTTAAAGAGGATATATTAAATAATGTCTGCAAAAATAAGACTTTTTTTTTACACTACAAATTCTACTAAAACAATGTTTTTTGCGTAAGTTTGCATCAGCAACAATGAATTATGAAAGAATATCGCAACGAAAATCTACATCGCCTCGCTTTAAAGTTAGTGGGCAATCCCGATGCAGCATTCATACTCCGACAAGTGGAGGGATGGCAAAAGTTGTCGCAAAAAGTGCCCTCGTGGAGCAACATCGACGACTTGCATTACCCCCACAAACTGGCACTGGAACAATGCTCGGGCGAAGCTGCTGCCACCTACAAAAGCGAAATCATCAAACGACTCTTTCCCAACGGAGGAAGGCGCATGGCAGACCTCACCGGGGGCTTGGGTGTGGACTTTTCGTTTGTTGCACGCCACTTTGAAAGCGCCCTTTACGTAGAGCGTCAACAGGAACTTTGCGAGTTGGCAAAACACAACTTTCCGTTGCTTAAACTTGACAATGCCGAAATAAAAAATGCCGATTCCATCGAGGTTTTAGCAACGCTGTCCGACCTCGACCTTCTATTTCTTGACCCGGCTCGACGCGACGGCATTGGCAGAAAAGTTGTCCTGCTCGAAGATTGTGAACCCAATGTCGTAGTTCTTTTGCCCAAACTCCTTGCTGCAGCACAAATCGTTGTTCTCAAACTCTCGACCATGCTGGATTTACGACAGGCAATAAGCAGTTTGGCACACGTAAGCGAGGTACACATTTTTGCGGAACATGGAGAATGCAAGGACCTGCTACTCATTCTCAGCAGAGACGTTGCCGCCAACAACGAACCCTCTATCCATTGCATGGACAACGGAATTGCGTTTTGCTTCACCCCGTCTGAAGAGGGCAATGCCTGCGCCAATTTTACTTCGAAAGTCTGCGGTTTTCTCTACGAACCCTCTGCGGCGGTGCTAAAAGCTGGAGCATTCAAAATCGTGAGTCAGCGTTTCCAACTTCAAAAGCTACATCCCAACAGTCACCTTTACGTTGGAGACAAAATGATTGAAAACTTCCCTGGTCGCTGCTTTAAAATCAAGGATACTTGCGGATTTTCAAAAAAAGAATTGAAAAAGTACGTAGCAAATACGCCAAAGGCAAACCTCACTGTCCGCAATTTTCCGGCAACCGTAGCCGACTTGCGCAAACGTCTGAAACTCGCAGAAGGAGGCGATGCCTACTGGTTTGCAACAACACTGCACGACGAAACACATTGCTTGATTATGTGCGAAAAATGCAGCAACATAAACTAACATCAAACCCGCAATCGCTTAAAACCATAAAACACATTCATACAAAGAATAATATCTTTACTCACTATGAAAAATCTGATTTTCTTAGCCATACTGCTGCTCTACCCTATCCAACAGTGGGCGCAGGACTTCCCGTCGGCACTGCCCACCATGATTGTCATCAACGATGAGGGCGAGGAAGAAGAAGTGGTGAGCTACAACGGCGACGCTCCGCTGAAGGCGCGCTTCCTGGCAAACCCCGAAAACGTAGGAAGCTACATTCCGCTCTACGAATGGACCATTACAAAAAGTCCTGATGAAAAGCCTATTATCAAACGCTTTGACGAAAACCTTGATTACGAATTTCTGCAATCGGGAACATTCATCATCGAACTGAAAATATCGTTCATCGAAGGCACAGACACGATAGAATACTCGATGGATTCGCCCTTTTCTGTCACGATAACCGAGTCGAAACTGGAAGTCCCCAACGCCTTTACGCCTAACGGCGACGGCTACAACGACATTTTGAAAGTAAAGGAGGGATACAAAAGCATCGTTTCGTTCAAAGCAATGGTCTTCACTCGTTGGGGCAAGAAAATCTACGAGTGGCACAATCTTGACGATGGTTGGGACGGACGAATCAGTGGCGACTACGCTCCCGATGGTGCTTACTTCCTCAATATCGATGCGCTCGGCGCAGACGGCATCAAGTACGAAATCCGAAAAACCATCACGCTCATCAAGGGCGTGAAGGACGACCCTTCGAGTACGAACTAAGAGAAAGGAGAGTTTATAAAGGAGAAATGAAAAAGGAGAAAGGAGAAATAGGCTGCGCGACATTCCGCATGGTCTTTCTCCTTTCTCCTTTCTTATTTTTTATTCCTCCCTCCTAATTTCAAAGAAATTTGACATTGCAGAAAGCGAATGTTTGCTCAAATGGATAAAAATCAGTATTTTTGCCCCTCAATTGGTTATTGCCAGCATAATGAAAAAGATAGAAATTTTTGGCGCACGCGTCCATAATCTTAAGAATGTGGACGTTGAGATTCCTCGAAATAGCCTTACCGTTATCACAGGTCTTAGTGGTAGCGGCAAGAGTTCGTTGGCTTTCGACACGCTGTACGCGGAAGGTCAGCGCCGATATATCGAAACATTTTCGGCGTATGCACGCAATTTCCTCGACAATCTTGAGCGCCCCGATGTAGATAAAATCACCGGTCTCAGTCCCGTTATCAGCATTGAGCAAAAAACGACCAACAAGAACCCACGTTCTACCGTCGGAACCGTCACTGAAATCTACGACTTCCTGCGTCTGCTCTACGCCCGAGCCGGAAAGGCTTACTCTTACCTCACGGGCGAACCCATGATGAAATATACGGAGGAACGCATCCTCGACATGGTGCTCAACGACTACGATGGTCACAAAATCTATCTGCTTGCGCCCCTGGTGCGCAATCGTAAGGGCCACTACAAAGAACTTTTTGAGAACATTCGCAAAAAAGGTTTTCTCAACGTCCGCGTAGATGGCGAGTTGCGCGAACTTACGCAAGGCATGAAGCTCGACCGCTACAAGAACCACGATATTGAAGTGGTCATTGACCGACTCCTTGTGCGCGAAAAAGACGCTGAGCGCCTCAAGAAGAGTCTGCACCAGGCGTTAGAACAAGGTGATGGCCTTGTCGTTGTACTCGATATGAGCGACAACGAGAGAGTGCGCTTCTTGAGCAAACGTTTGATGTGTCCCACCACAGGGTTGGCTTACAAAGAGCCCGCTCCCCACAATTTCTCCTTCAACTCTACGAGCGGCGCCTGCCCTAAATGCAACGGACTAGGTTATGTCAGCGTGATGGACCGCGAAAAAGTGTGCCCCAACCCGCAACTTTCGATTTACGACGGAGGTCTTGCGCCTTTGGGCAAATATCGCAAAGCGCTTATCTTCTGGGAAATTGAGGCGGTGCTCATCAAGCACGACGCCGACATACATACGCCTATCAACGAACTCAGCGATGAGGCGCTGGACGAAATTATTAACGGCTCGCCCGACCGTCTGCGCATCCCTGCCGCAGTGGCGAAGACTTCCGACGATTATTATGTGGAGTTCAACGGACTCGTGAAATACATTCAGCAAATGGCGGACAGCGAGATGACCGCTGCTGCGCAGAAGTGGGCTGACCAGTTTTCGAAGACCGCCGTTTGTCCCTGCTGCCACGGCGCGCGTCTCAATCAGGAAGCACTCTCCTACCGTTTTGCCGATAAAAATATCCACGAACTTGCTTCGATGGACATTGCCGAACTCTATGATTTCTTCAGCGGCGTAGAAGAGGGGCTGGACGGCAAAAGTCGTGCCATCGCCACCGAAATCTTGAAAGAATTGCGCACACGTCTGAAGTTTCTCATCGACGTAGGGCTCAACTACCTCTCACTTTCGCGCTCCACGATGACGTTGTCAGGGGGAGAAAGTCAGCGCATCCGACTCGCAACGCAGATTGGTTCGCAGCTTGTCAACGTGCTCTACATTCTCGACGAACCTTCCATCGGACTACATCAGCGCGACAACGTGCGACTCATCGACTCGCTGAAAAAGTTGCGCGACGCCGGCAACACAGTCATCGTGGTCGAACATGACGAAGACATGATGCGTGCTTCCGACTACATCATCGACATGGGTCCGAAGGCCGGACGTTTGGGCGGAGAAGTCGTTTTCCAGGGAACCATCGACGAAATGCTGGCTACTTCAACGCTGACAGCGGGCTACCTCAATGGCAATTTGCAAATCCCCATCCCTGCTGAGCGCCGCAAGGGCAACGGCAACATTCTTACGCTCGAAGGATGCACGGGCAACAACCTCAAGGACGTAACCGCCCACTTCCCCTTGGGAACACTTGTTTGTGTCACGGGCGTATCGGGTTCAGGCAAATCTTCGTTGATTAACAACACATTGCAACCCCTGCTGTCGCAGCATTTCTACCATTCATTGCGCGAGCCGCTCCCCTATAAGGCGGTCCACGGACTCGAACATATCGACAAGGTCGTAGCTGTGGATCAGAGTCCCATCGGTCGCACACCGCGCTCCAACCCTGCCACCTACGTGGGCGTATTTTCCGACATTCGTTCGCTCTATGTAGAGCTGCCCGAATCCAAAATGCGCGCCTACAAGCCCGGTCGTTTCTCCTTCAATGTGAAGGGCGGTCGCTGCGAAGTATGTAAGGGCAACGGTTACAAAACTATAGAGATGAACTTCCTGCCCGATGTCTATGTGCCCTGCGAAGCCTGCCACGGCAAGCGCTATAATCGCGAAACGCTCGAAGTTCGTTTTAAGGGAAAGAGCATCAGCGACGTCCTTGATATGACCATCAATCAGGCAGTAGAGTTTTTTGAAAACGTACCCCACATTCTGCATAAAATAAAAACGTTGCAGGACGTCGGACTTGGATACATCAAACTCGGACAATCGTCAACAACGCTCTCGGGCGGCGAAAGTCAGCGCGTGAAGCTTGCTACCGAACTCTCCAAGCGCGACACGGGAAAAACCGTTTACATCCTCGACGAACCTACCACGGGACTTCACTTTGAGGACATCCGCGTATTGCTCGGCGTACTCAATCGTCTGGTTGAAAAGGGCAACACCGTTATTGTCATCGAGCACAATCTCGACGTGATTCGTGCAGCCGACTATCTCATTGATATGGGACCTGAAGGCGGACGCGGAGGCGGACAACTCATCGCCTGCGGCACGCCCGAAGAAGTCGCAGCAAGCGGCGTGGGCTATACGGCTCAGTTCCTCAAGCAGGTGCTGAAAAAGTAAGCGGATTTTATAGAGACTATAGAATACCGAGAATATCTAGAGCATCTAGAACATCTAGAGACTCTAGAATATCTAGATTGTCTAGAAACTCTAGATATCCCCCCCCTTCCCCGCAACATCAGAAAAAAATCATTTATTAATCAATAACAATTTAAAACTTAAAAAATTTATGTTTGAAGGACAACCTAAAGGGCT
>JAZQXH010000060.1:0-8426 GCA_045632745.1 Alloprevotella sp. | reverse complement strand
TTACCGTTCACATCTTCTACGTTGAGCGCAAGGATAAGCGTGCGGTATTCAGCAGGAACATTTGCAGCATTTGCAAGATACTCTGTAGGAATGTTGATTGTCAAAACATTGTCATAGAATGAGTAGTCAGTGCCTTCAACCATGGGGGGGAATTCACCAAACATTGCCTGGAATGCTACAGTATTTACCTTTGCAATAGGAGCGCTGAAAGTAATTTCGAGCGTAGAAGTTGTAGTAGTAATATTACCGTTTGAACCACCAGCGCTTTCGATTGTAGTAGGAACAACAGGAGCTACGATTGTGTAAGCAATGCGTACTTCAGCATTGTAGAGAGCACCCATCTGTTCTACACCGAAGTCTTCAGCCCATTCGTAGAACATTTCGTTGTAAACAGTAGCAGCAGGAATTACGAATGTATATTCACCTGCTTCTGTTACAGCAGTTTCAAGAGTGAACTTAGCTGTATTAGTGTTCCAGCCTTCTTCCTGAACAACTTCCATTGCAGCAGTTGTAACAGTGTCGCCTGCAGCGTTGAGAACAGCTACAGTCTTAGAAGTATCGAAGCCACCAATTACTGCTTCGAAAGCATCAGCGAATGTTACGTTGATAACATCAAGCTTTTCAACTTCGCCAGCAGCGGGGTCTGAAGATACCATGTTGTAGAGGTCAGCCTTAACAGGAGCAGTCCATTCAAGGATGATAGCACCTTCGTATGCATACTCAGGATCGAAAGCGTATGTAACGTACATGTCGTTAGCATCGATTACATTCATGCGAATCTGCATTGCAGACTGATTTTCGATAAATTCAGCAGGAACATTGATTGTCAACTTGTTGCCTTCGATAACGTAATCGTTTTCGCTCATGATGTAACCACGGAAACCAGTCAACTGAGTGCGGATAGTACCGTATTCTACTGCCTTGATGTCAGCGCTGAATGTAAGCGTAACAGTTGATTCCAAACCATTTTCGAGGAAACCACATTCAGGAGTGATTGCTGTAACTGTAGTAGCAGGAATTACGTTGTACTGGAGGAAGCTCATACCCATCTGCTCAGCTGCTTCCTGAGGATAGTGAGTAGAGTTGCTGTAAGTAACGATGTTACCGTTCACATCTTCTACGTTGAGCGCAAGGATAAGCGTGCGGTATTCAGCAGGAACATTTGCAGCATTTGCAAGATACTCTGTAGGAATGTTGATTGTCAAAACATTGTCATAGAAAGAGTAGTCAGTGCCTTCAACCATGGGGGGGAATTCACCAAACATTGCCTGGAATGCTACAGTGTTTACCTTTGCAATAGGAGCGCTGAAAGTAATTTCGAGCGTAGAAGTTGCTGTAGTAATATTACCGTTTGAACCACCAGCATTTTCAATTGTAGTAGGGGGAACTACATTGTACTGGAGGAAGCTCATGCCCATCTGTTCTGCTGCTTCCTGAGGATAGTAAGTAGAGTTGCTGTAAGTAACGATGTTACCATTCACATCTTCCACGTTGAGTGCAAGGATAAGAACGCGGTATTCAGGGTCAACATTTGCAGCATTTGCAAGATACTCTGTAGGAACGTTGATTGTCAATACCTTGTCATTGAAAGAGTAGTCAGTGCCTTCAACCATGGGGGGGAATTCACCAAACATTGACTGGAATGCTACAGTGTTTACCTTTGCAATAGGAGCGCTGAAAGTAATTTCGAGTGTCTTTGCTGTAGTAGAAATTGCACCGTTTACACCACCAGCGTTTTCGATTGTAGTAGGAGTTACAAAAAGCTTAAGAACTTCTGTAGGATCGAATTCTTCAACGGGAATGATTGAGCAAGAGTTACCACCATCAGCAGCATTCCAACCATTGATTTCCATTTGCTGGCTACCACCTACGTTCACATAGTGCTCATTGTCGAACTTCACAACGAAAGTATTCTTAAACGCACCTGCTTCGAAAGAAACTGCATCAACGGGAGTATCGCTGAGTGAGCGGTCCTTGTTGACAAACTTCTTTTCAGCAGCGTGATAGATGTAAGTCAATTCATTGTTTGTGATGAACGCAAACTGCTGCTTAGTATCATCTTCCTGACCAGCAACCACACCTTCAATCTGTGCGCTTGAAACAAACTCTGCACCACCTTCAGCAATTGCCCAAGATGTTACACCCTGGTTGTGATTCTTCTGAACTACAGTGTAGAGCATGTTGTTGCTCAATTCGCTGATGTTCTTGATAGCGGGGTCAACAACAGGAGCAGGAAGAAGTGCGAGCAATTCTGTTGCATCAAATTCAGCTGCTTCGATGTAGAAGTTTGAGTTACCTGCATCGGGTGTGCTCCACCAGTCAACAGTCATTTGATTGCTACCACCGATGTTGATGTGGTGATCGCCATCAAAATAAGCCACGAATGTACCCTCTTGCTCTCCATTCTTGAAGTAAAGGGGGAAAGCAGCTGTTTGGCTGAGCGTACCATCGTTGTTGATGAAAGCCTTCTGACCTACGCTGTAGAGGTAGAAAGTTTCACCTTCGTCGTTTGACAAAAATGCGAACTGCTGATTTGCATCAGTTGCATCTTCAACGAGGCCTAACGTAGCAATTGTGTTAAGACCTACCGAATCGCATACCCATGAAGAACGTGAATTCTTCACTGTGTAGCACTTATCATTAGCGAACTCAGAAGTACTTGTAATCTGAGCGCTTGCTGATGTTACGCCTATCAAGGCTAAACATAGCGAGAAGAAAAAGTAAAGTTTCTTCATTTTGATAAAGGATTTAGTGAATAATTAAATTGTTAATAAAATATATTTGTTTCAAATGTAGAGATTCTTAGCCTCACCTCAACTTATCGGATGAAATTTGTACGCACCTTCGCTTCGTGTTCGGGGAAGTGGATGCCGCCTTGCTTTCCTGCTTCGATACATTTAAGGAGCCACGCCATGTTCTTTCCCAAACCGCGCATTGTCTGCATGCCCTCAGCGTCCTGAACGACCTCTTCGGGCGTGTTGCCATGCACTTCGTTCCAGTAATTAGAACTTACGATGGGCATATTGGCTATGCTGAAGTAGCGATTGAGGTCTTCAAAACCTCCCTGCGCTCCGCCGCGACGGCAACTTACGATGGCAGCACCGAGCTTGCCGGCATAAATATCCAGTTTAGAGCAGAAAGCGCGGTCCATAAAGGGCTTTATGCTACCCGAAGTACCGGCAAAATGAATGGGCGAACCGAATACGAATCCATCTGCCTCGGGCACTTTCTTCAAAAACTCGTTCACACCGTCTTCGCCGTACCAGCATTGCTTGCTGTCCTTGCAACGTCCGCATCCGATGCAACCCATGATGGGTTTCACCCCACACCATACCTCTTCCGTCTCAATTCCCTGAGCATGGAGTTCCTTTGCCACTTCGTTGAGCGCTGTATGTGTGCAGCCATTCTTATGTGGACTGCCGTTTACGAGAATTACTTTCATCTTAATTCCTGATTTTCTTACGAGCAACGTTTTTTGTCCATCTATCTTTAGCGCACTACCTCGAAAGGCACACGCACGGACACGCCCTGCTTCATTAAATAATATATATTGGGGAACATGCGCTGCTTGAATCCATCCCAACTGCGCTGCTCCATATTGGTCCATCCTGCCTCAGCCAAAGCGAGCGCACGGGGGAACGCCATGTAGGTAGCACGATTCACGTCGGGGATTGCCTCAGCCCAAAGCGTACCCATCACGCCCATCACGTGGTCAACTTCTGCCGCAGGCTTACCATAACCGGGGTCGAGTTCGTAGGTTTTTTGCAAAGTTGTGATAGGCATACCCCAGTTGTTAAACTCGGGGAAGTCGTTCTTATACTGCGGATAGTCGAGATAAGCATGTTCGCCGGGCGCCATGATGATGGGGTGACCATTTTTCTTTGTGAGTTCGAGGCACGTTGGCGTCAAGGCATTGCGCCAGGTGACGAGCGTCACGTCCTGCGGATAAGGGAAGAGGTAATCGTCGGCAGGAGGCCATATATTATTGAGTTCACACCACAGGATGGGTTTCTTTCCTGCCTTGCGCACATTGTCGAGCACGTCCTTAAAGAAGGGTATCATCAGCTGCGTGGGCTTTGTGAATCCCATTTCCTTCATCATTGCCTGACACTTTTCGCACTTCGCCCAGTTTTCGGGCACTGCAGCTTCGTCGCCACCGAGGTGGAAGTAGGGCGACTCGAAAGTCTCTGCCACTTCGCGCACTACGTCTGCCATGATGCTATACACGCGTTCCTGCGATGCACAGAGCATGCGGTTCGTCGTTGTTCCGACCTCCATCTTCGTGCCCTGAAGGTGCTGGCAAGCAAGTTCGGGATATGCCGCAAGTATTGCCACTGTATGTCCGGGCACATCGATTTCGGGAATCACTTCCACGCCGCGCTGCGCTGCATAGCGCACGAGTTCGCGCAGTTCTGCCTTCGTATAGTGCTGCTTGCTGGCAAGCTTGGGCTGACTTTCTATCGCAATGCGCCATCCCTGGTCGTCAGTGAGGTGGAGCTGGAGCACGTTGTACTTATAGCGCGCCATTTGGTCGATGAAGAACTTTACGTCCTGCAAGGGCAAGAAGTGGCGAGCGGGGTCGAGCATCAATGCGCGAAAACCATAGCGCGGAGCATCGTCGATCTCGATAGCAGCAATTTCGCCATTGAGCGTTGAGCGCGCATCGCCCATCAGGATTTGGTGCAATGTCTGCACAGCATAGAAGACCGCTACCGGCGAGCTGCCTGCAATCTTTACTCCCTTCTTCGATACGCTGAGCTGATAATGCTCTTTATTGCCGAGGGTAGCGTCTGTCGTCAAGACTACATCGGCTTTCTTTGCTTCAGTTGCAACCGCTACTTCGGCGCCAAATGCTTCAGCCAACACGCCCTTCAGCGTCTCCGCTGCAAAATCCAGGTCGCTACCGTTGGCAAAAAGTGTAAGTTTGCTCTTTTTTACGCTAAAGGGTTTTGCACCCTCCTTCACATCCACACTGTTAGGCATTGGCAATAAAGCAGCTACAGGCGACTGCGCAAGAATATTTATTGCTGCCATCAGTACGAAGCCCAATGTAAAAACAACTTTTTTCATATCGCTACAAAATTGAATGTTTTCGAAATAGGCGGCAAAATTACACAAATATTTATAATTCTCTAATTTTTAAGACATTTTTCGTTAATATTTCTTTAATTTTACTCCGAAAACTAAAAAAAACGTACGTTTATGGCTGATTTTTATGACTCTGTGCAACAACAGATTATCAATATTTCAAACGGCAGTCACCTCGTTCTTGCTGCTCCCGGGTGCGGAAAGACGCACATCCTTGCTCACCGCATCCTCACCGCGCTGCAACGCGGCATTTCGCCTGCGCAGATGCTCTGCATGACCTTCACAAACCGTGCAGCCCGAGGCATGCGCAGCCGCATTGCGCAGCTCGTGGGCGCTGAAGCCGAATCGCTCTTCGTGGGCAACGTTCACCGCTACTGCGCCGCCCTCCTCTTCGAACAGGGATTGCTCAGTCTGCGCACATCCATCATCGACGACAACGACATCGACGACATCCTGCACACTATCTGCACACGCAGCGTGGAGAACTTTGCCGGCATGCACTACGTGGCAAACTACCAGCACTTCATGATGCAACTGCGCAACAATGTGGACAACGAACTCATGCTCCACATCCCCTCTCTGCCCTACAAACTCGAACTGAAGCAACTCTGCCTCCACATGCGCCTGCCCTACTCGCGCCAGAGTGTGCTCCACCTTTACGACCACCTAAGCGAGGTGCCCGAGGCGATTGCCAACCACTACGCCGGACTCATCTTGATGCTCGACTTTGCCCACAAGTACGAGGACTACAAGCAGCTCCACAACATGGTCGATTTCGACGACATCCTCATCCTTGCCTACACCTACCTGCGCGACAACCACCACACGCGCTACCCCTGGATGCAAATCGACGAGGTGCAAGACCTCAACCCCATGCAGCTCGCTATCATCCGCCTGCTCTTCGATGCCGACGCTCCTCATAGCACCCTCCTCTACCTTGGCGACGAACAGCAGACCATCTTCTCCTTCATCGGCGCGCAGCGCTCCACCATCGAAGCGCTCAAAAGGGAGTGTGGCGACAATCTGCACCGACTTTCGCGAAACTATCGCTCGCCGCGCCATCTGCTCAACCTCTACAACGACTATGCCGAGAAGCAGCTGGGTGTTGACCCGCAACTGCTGCCCTCCACCGACTATGTCCTGCCGGGGGCTACGTCGGACCATCTTCGTCTGTGCCTATCCGAAACGACCGCCGACGAGCACGCCAACATCGCCACCCACCTCGTGCCGACGCTCATGAGCCACCCCGGCGAAACCACTGCCATCATCGTGCCTACCAACAAGGATGCCGACAAAATCAGCGCTCTGCTGGCAGCCACGCCGCATTTCAAGATTTCAGGGCAGGACATCTTCATGCACCCCCACATGAAGGCACTCCTTGCTCACCTCAACCTCGCGTCGAACGAGCACAACCTCCTTTCGTGGGCGCACCTTTTCCGCCAGTTAGGCGTAGAGCCCACCTATGCCACGAGCCGCACCACCGTGGCGCGCCTTTTCAATGAAGGCATCGTGCCCTCCGACTTCCTGCGCTACGAGGGCGAGACCTACGTCACCGCCTTCTGCAAGGCGTGGAGCGAACAAACCATCGTCGTTTACGACACCGAAACCACCGGCACCGACACCGCTGCCGACGACATCGTGCAGCTCGCTGCCTTCAAGGTGCGGGGCGGCAAAAAGGTGGAGGGTTCTGACTTCGAACTCCTGCTCCACACCGACCGCTCCATTCCGCCCATGCTCGGCGATTTGCCCAATCCCCTCGTCGAAGAATACGCACGCCGCCCCCACGAAGACCGCAGTGCTGGGCTCACGCGCTTCGTGGCATACGCCGAGGACTGCGTGCTCTGTGGTCACAACGTGATGTTCGACAACAGCATCCTGCAACACAACCTCAAGCGCCTCGCCATCGACCACAGCCTTCCGCTCACCCCCTCAGAAGGGAGCGAGCGCCACTTTCACCACACCTTCGACTCGCTCGCCCTAGCGCGCCGCCTCTTCCCCCACATGCGCAGCTATCGCCTGAAGTCCCTGCTCGAAGAGCTCCACCTCAGCGGCGAAAACTCTCACCTCGCCACCGACGACATCTTCGCCACGCTGCAACTCCTCAACCGCTGCTACACCGAGGCGCTCCCTCGCTGCAAACGCCACATCGAACTCCTGCATTCGCCCGAAGTGCAGCGCGTGGCACACCGACTTTCGCAGCACTACTCCATCCCCTACTTCCATGCTCTCCACTCATTATATAATATAAGCGCCCCCTCATCGCTTGTGGCAGAAATGCAATTTGCCGCACAGGCTATGCAGCTCAACATCCCTAAGTTCGACCTCATCCTCGAATTTGTGGAGCACGACGTCGTAAACTCCGACCTCACACCCACCTTCGCCGCCCAACTCAGTCGCCACCTGCTCGACCTCAATTCGTACCGCGAAACCGACCTCTGCGACAGTCGCTGCATGCTGCAACGAGGCGAACGCCTGTTCATCTCCACCGTGCACAAAGCAAAGGGGCTTGAGTTCGACAACGTCATCATTAGCAGCGTCGTGAGCGACGTCTATCCCTCCTTTCACAGCAAAACGGCTGACGAGCAACTCGAAGATGCCCGCAAACTCTACGTCGCCCTATCGCGCGCCAAGCGCCGCATCTACGTGTGCCACCACCGCTTCAACACCTTCATCGACCGCAACGGCATCTCTCGCACCTTCAGTCGCTCCATATCACCCTTCTGCCAACACATCGTCCACCACTTCAAACCGCTGAATTTTGGAGAAATGGAACTGGATTAGAGCAGTGAAAACAGAGAACAGAGAACAGAGTACAGAGAACAGAGTACAACTAACCATCCGGATGGTTTATTTGCTTATGCTCTCCAGCTTCATGTTCTCATCTTTCTCATATTTCATCTCTTGTTTCCACCGTTTCAATTCCACGTTCGTAATATACATTGCCGAAAAATCTGTTTTGCATTTTTTTCGTGCATTTCGATTTTTGCTTCAAAAATAGCGGTCGTAAAAACGGTTCCTTCTGTAAAGTGTAAGATTGCAAAAGGGGGTGCGAAACTGTTAACTTTTGTAAAAATGGCGCGAAATGCAGATTTGGATTTCGCTGAAAAATGATGTATATTTGCATAAAGTTAAAGGAGGGCTGTGCTGCCCTCCTTTTTTTGTGACCTTTCTCCTGAAAACTTCCTTTGAAGAAGGATTTTCTTCCTTTTAAGTAGGAAATTTTTCCTTTTAAGTAACACGTTTTTCTTTTTAAGAAGGAAAAAATCGCGCTGTTTTCGGAAAAAATTTGTTAAACAACGTAAGAATTTCTTAACAGAAGTTAAAGTTTTAAACTTTTT
>JAZQXH010000059.1:0-7130 GCA_045632745.1 Alloprevotella sp. | reverse complement strand
ACAAAGTTAGTCCCCTTCACCGTGCGCCCATCTTTTACGTCGAGGCAGGGGATTATGCGTTTTGCAAGCATGGGTTAAAGAGTAAAGTTAAAAGAGTAAAGATAAAAGAGTATTATTGCAGTCAGGTAAATACAGATAACTCATTGTTTGATGGATAGTTGTACTCATACAAGCCCCCTCATAGATATTCAACCGAAAAAAACGAGAATTTCTATGTTTAAGAGAACACGAATCTCACGAATCTCACGAATCTCCATGCGGGATGAATATTTCTTAATCAGAGGCGAATAACACGAATGCCATCCGGATGGTGTTCGTGCAATTGCTTGCGCGACCTTTGGTTCGTATGCGATAAGCAAAGATAACACCCCGCAAGGATTGACTTGCGCGACCTTCGGTTCGTGTTATTCGTGCAATTCGTGTTCTCTAAAATAAAGAGACAAATTTTGCCGGACAGCAATATTTATTAATACACTACAGTGTATAACTACCATCCGTATGGTGCGAGCCTGGCTCGCGAAAGTCTGTGTAAGTATGAGAAGAATCAATGTTTTTTTGTTGCGGAATACGCAATGTGAGGAGACGCCACAGTGGATAGGGTGTTCAAAATTGTAAAACAAATGAGTTTGTTTTGGATAATCAATAACCATACGGACTTGATTTATATATGACGCTGAAGGCGTCACCGCTCAATAACTCCGAGTACTCGTCAGTGCACTCGGGGTATTCATGCGTTGATATGTGCACCCTGAATGGGTGCCCCGACAAGTTGCTATTCATTACAGGTTGCTGGGGCACCTTTTCAAGGTGCACATACCTGTTTGGTTTGTTCCGGGGGTATTCGCTCCGCTCAAACCGCCGGTTACTGAGCGGAGACGCCTTCAGCGTCTTTTCTGCCATCCGGATGGTGCGAGCAAGGCTCGCGAAAGTCTGTGTAAGTGTGAGAATAAACAAAGCAGTTTTTGTTGCACGAATGCACAACGTAATGGAATAACGTCTAACGTAGAGACGTCTCATTGAGGCGTCTCCAAATCATTATCTGTTTTATTTACAGGTGGGGTGATTTGAGGAACATCCTTAATGGATTGTCTATAAATCAATAACATAATTTGGTTTTGTGCTGTGAATATGGGAGACGCCCCAATGGGACGTCTCTACGCAGGACGTAATTCCATAGGGCGAAAAATAATTCGATATGATGGGTGTAGCGTACCAACAAGCGTTCGACGCTGACCTTCTTGTCTACCATTTTGGGAGCATAAGGTTTTAAGGTTATAAGTTAAGGTTTTGAGGTTGTAAGGTTTTAAGGTTATAAGGTTGCCCTACGGAATGAATGCAGCGTACATTTCAGCGTTCGAGTCTAACCATCTCGTCTACTTTTTAAGGTTATAAGGTTTTGAGGTCGCTTCGCTTTAAGGTTTTAAGGTGACCAATCCGGATGGTCTCTCATTTCTCCTTTATTCGCTTGCGCTCATCAGCTTCGCAGTCTCCTTTCTCCTTTCCCCTCGCTTGTTTACTAAATTTTGACAAAATCACTTTGTCAAAATTTTTAACATCTGTTAACGTCGCTCAAAAAGTAAAAAAGTTTAAAACTTTAACTTCTGTTAAGAAAAACTCAGGAAGTTTAACATAAATTTTCGGAAAACAGCGCAATTTTTTCCTTCTTAAAAAGAAAAAAGTATTTCTTCAAAGGAAAAATTTCCTACTTCAAAGGAAGAAAATCCTTCTTCAAAGGAAGTTTTCAGGAGAAAGGTCACAAAAAAAGGAGAGCAGCGGTGCCCTCCTTTAACTTTATGCAAATATACATTATTTTTCAGCGATCTCCAAATCTGCATTTCGCGCCAATTTTACAAAAGTTAACAAATTCGCACCCCCTTTTGCTATTTCTGAACTTACAAAAAAGGCGATTTTTGCACACCCTATTTTTGAGTCGAAATTTGAAATGCACGAAATTAATTGATGTGGGATTTCAGAGATATTATATTTATAGGGTCGTTTCGCTGGTGAGGTCTTAAGACTATGCAGCAATTTAGAGTACAGAGTACAGCGTACAACAGCCTTGCGGTGTGTTTTTCTACTCCAGCGTATTTCTGGTATTATCATGTATACTTGTGCACTTTGTGCTCCGTGAAATTTTGTCTCCGGAGTATCTCTCGTATCTGCGCGGATTTTTACTTGCGAACTGTGTGATTTGTGTGATCCGTGGAGACATGCCCCTAACACAGGACTTGAAAATCTATGTAATCTGTGTCATCTGTTGATTATTTTTTGTCAACGTGATTACACTGATTAAACTGTTTTACTATGCAGAACTTGAAATCTGTGTCATCTGTTGATTATTTTTTGTCAACGTGATTACACAGATTAAACTGTTTTGCTATGCAGTACTTGAAAATCCGTGTTGATTATTTTTGGCTGTTTTATTGAATGCAAATCATGGGCCGATGCTGCCCAATCTTTGTCAAAATTAATTATAAAAAAGTGCGTTTTTTGCATGATTTTTTCATTTTTTTTTGTGAATATTTTTTTCACATATTTTTTTATAATAGAAAAATTTCCTATTTTTGCAAAATAAGTGGGTCGTATGCCTTGGAATTTACACTCGTTTAAGTCGAGTTTTATAAAGGATTCAAACAGCGTTTTTATCCACTCGTTCCTGCTAAATTTCGGTTGGCAGAAAATGAGAATTTATAGACCTCACTTTACATTGAACAACATTAATAAATTATAATTACTAACTTTAATTACTTGCTTATGAAAGTCAAAACATTACTTGTTGGTTTGGCGATACCTGCAATGGGATTCGCGCAGAACTATGACCTTCTTAATCCCGACAATGCGCCTGCGCCTTGTCATCCCGTTCCCAGCGAACGACAGATTTTGTGGAATGAAACGGAGTTTTATGCCTTCTTCCACTATGGTATGAACACCTTTACAGGTTTGGAATGGGGCTATGGTAACGAAGCCGAATCTAAGTATGCGCCTTTGGCAAAGCCCAATCCCGAACAGTGGGTGACAGCTGTGAAGGCTGCCGGTATGAATGGCGGTATCGCGGTTGTAAAGCACCACGACGGTTTCTGCCTCTGGCCTACTGCTACTACAACTCACAGCATAGCCCGAGCTGGAAATGAAAATGGCCGTTCGGCAAATATCCCCCAGCTCTTTGCTGAAGCCAGCAAGAAGCATAGCATGAAGTATGGTTTCTACATTTCTCCATGGGACCGCAACTCTGCTCACTATGGTAAGGATACTTATGTAACGGAAGTGTTCCTCAAACAGTGCGAAGAATTGGCAGAATATGGTTCAGACCAGTTCGAAATGTGGTTTGACGGTGCTCGCGGTGGTGATGGCTACTATGGTGGCGAAGGTGGCAACCGCGACATCGACCCCGAAATCTACTACGACGTGCCCAACCTCCGTGCACGTGTTCATCGCATTGCCCCCAACTGCGTGATGTGGGGTGTAGGTGGCGAAGCTCGCTGGATTGGTAACGAATCGGGTTATGCCGGTGAATCCAACTGGGCGATGACAGACTATTTGTCTGAATCCGTAGTTCGCGAAGAAGGCGACATCAACGGTTGGTTCTGGAATCCCGGCGAAAGCGATGCCAAGGCTACAAACAATGGTTGGTTCTGGCACCGTGGCGAAACAATGAAGAGCGCAGAACGCCTTTTCCAAATGTATCTCGAAACAGTAGGTCGCAATGCTACGCTTATCCTCAACTGTCCTCCTGATGAATATGGCGTGCTCCCCGCTAATACAGTCAACGAATTGAAGAAGCTCGGCAAGATGCTCCACGAACGCCTTGCAGTTCCCGTTTACGGTCTCGACGAAAATACTGCTGCGACTGACCTTGCAAAGTCTGCAACTATCGAAGTGAGCGAAACGCGTACGGGTGGTAACTATGAGTTGGGCAATCTTACTGACGGCGACAAGAACTCTTATTGGGGTACAAACGATGGCAACCTCGGTGCTACAATCACGCTTTCATGGGACAATCCTCAGGTAATCCGTTACCTCGTGATGCAGGAACCTATCAAGTTGGGCCAGCGCATTAAGGACTTCAAGATTGAATACAGCGCAGATGGTTCGGCATGGACTGAACTCTGCCCCTCAATGCAGACTGCAACCGTAGGTTACAAGCGTATTATTCCGCTCAATGGTAGCACAGCTAACAGCTTTGGCGACGGATACAACGCAATGAAGTTGCGCATCACTATCCTTGACAGCCGTGCATGTCCTTTGCTCTCAAATTTGAATGTGTATTAATTTAGTTGATGAGTTGACAAAGTAAACGTGTTGGTAGGATGATGACAGAGATAAATGCCATCGCTAAGTAGTTGGCAAGCGCATTTGCTTGTCTGCTTGTTCCAATAAGCTCGTTTACTACAAAATAATTTCGCAAGATTCAGTTGAATCAGGTTATGCGGTTGTTAGGTCGCACGCTTTAAGGTGCTGAGGATTATCCAGACTGTTTATAAAAACGAATGGGGGAGTACCCCGGATGGAGGACCTTATAACCTTAAGACCTTAAGACCTTATAACCTAACAAGTAGAGCACTTGCGAAACTTGAATAAAATAAGTATCCCTATGAAAAAGAATATTATACTTTCTGCTGCGTTGATGTTTCTCGGAACTACAGCGCAGGCACAGACTTCAATAACCTTCGATAGCGAAGATTTCAAGGCTATCAGCGTTTACGACGCATGGGCGGATAGTCCTTTCCGTGCAGAGAATCCTGTAATCGATTTTGAAGCAGCCGTTGTTGAAAATCCCGACACTGCTGTTGATGCCGTTTTGGGCATGGCTCCCAATGGTACGGACAAGGTAGTAAAGTTGCGTCGCAGTCGCTATGGTAGCAATACTTTCGGATTGCGTATCGACTTGAAGGAACCCATCCGTATGACAAAGCAGTTGCAGTACATCCACTTGATGACTTACCTCAAGGAAAAACCCGCCGACAGCCGCGTGATGGTCATCGGTCTCGGTAAGCGAGTTGAAGAAAGCTGGAACTGGCAGGATGGTGAAGACGAACAGTTCTGGGCTGTTACCAACACAAATGTTGCTGCCAAGGAAGGCTGGCAGGACGTAGTTGTAAGCTTCAAGGGCTTCTCTTACTCAAAGGAAGAAAATGCCAATAGCGGTATTGACATCTACTCTTTGGTAATCGTTCCCGACGTACGTTCGCCCCATGCTGACGCTGCCGATTGGTATGCTTACTTCGACGAAATCGTTATCGACAACAATCCCGACAAGCGCTTCTCTACAGACAAGTATGCGCTCACTTACGACAAGGATGCTGCAAGCACACGTACAGACCGCCGTCTTAACAGCGTAGGTCTTACAGCCGGTAACATCACCAGCACATCGGCTGGTGCGAGTGGCAAGGTTTATACCGACAACACTACTTTAAGCGTATTCTCCGCAAAGGCAGGCGAACAGGTACAACCTACTTTCAACTACACAGGTGCGTGGATGAGCGCTTATGTATATGTTGACTGGAACAACGATGGTAAGTTTGATTTCGAAGTCAACAGCAACGGTACCCCCACAGAAGGTAGCGAAATCGTAAGTTACAGCGCAGCCCAAATCGGCGACACTTGGTATAAGAGCGACGGTTCGACAACTGGCGATGGTAACACAATCGGCGGTGGTGTGCCCAAGTTTACAATTCCTGCTGATATTCCTGCTGGTTTCTACCGTATGCGCTACAAGGTGGACTGGAACAGCCTCAATCCTGCAGGTAGCAACACGATTATTGCCGATGGTGGTGGCTATATCGACGTGATGCTCGATGTGCACAATGACAAGGTGGTAGTGAATGCTTCTCAGCTCAATGGCGACATTGTTTTGGCTGCTGACGAAACTCCCTTGCAGGCTTACGAAACTCCCTATGCTGAACCTTTGAAGGTGAAGGATATTCCTGCTCCCGGTTTCGTACAGTATGGTATGGCTGTTAAGTATGGTTATAATGTAAATGCAGCTGAGCAGCTTGACGCAAATGGTAACCCCAACTGGCTCGAAGTAATCGTGCCTTACACAGACATTGCAGCAGACGGCACTTACACTATTCCTTCTGAATACTTACGCGGTAGCAACGTAAGCATCAAGGGCGATATGCAGCAGGAACAGCTCTACACTGTAGAAGTTGTAGGTCTTGAAGGCGAAGGTGGCGTTGTTTATGCTAATATCGAATCAATGGATGGCGACACTGTACGTGCTACGCAGTTCTTCTCTGCAGAGCAGGTTGCTCCTATCGATGTGGATGGACGCAAGGCTACTATTAAGATTAAGGATCGCGTAATCGTTGTGACTTATAGCGCTGGTCCTTCTCCCTGCACACAGATTTCATCGCTCTCAGAGTTGAAGAACTATAAGCTCTATCAGATTGCAGCAAAGACTGGCGAAGGTTACTGGGCTTACAACAGCACACTTACTAACGACTATGTAAGTCTTCGTGGTGTAACGAACTATTCTTACAATCGACTCCCCGGCAACGCTTCAGCTTCAAGCATCTTTCAGGAAGCTGTTGACCCTTATGACACAAGCGTAGTGTGGCAGATTCTTTTCGAAGATGGTAAGTACTATCTTTATCAACCCGTGAAGCAGGCTTATGTAACGCGCGAAGGTCGCGACTATAAGTTTACTGCTAACAAGACAGCATTGGATATCATCCGCGCCAACTCTGAAGCCGGCTATAGCGGCACATTCGGTATTCACGCAGGTGGTGGTTATAGCGATAGTTCTACAAACTTTGCTTGTATCGTAACCAATGAAGCAACTACTGCAGTGCGCAACTGGACATGGGACGACCACGGTTCTGTATTGTGGATTATCGAAAACCCTAATGTTTACGCACTTGAATATGCTGTAGAAGTTATCGGCCATGACGGTGGTAGCGTAAATTTCGAAGGTGTTGACTATGCAAACGGTGACACATTCGTTTCTACAGAATTCCTTACAGCAGCCGATGTTACAGCAGCAACACTCGAAAACTGCACTTCAACAGTAGAGGTTGACAAGGTAAACGGTAAGGTAATTGTAACTTACGAAGGCGAAGGCACTACAGGTGTAGGCGAAATTACTGCATCGGATGCCAACAAATCAGCTACAATTTACGACCTCTCCG
>JAZQXH010000058.1:0-29309 GCA_045632745.1 Alloprevotella sp. | reverse complement strand
CTCCTGAAAACTTCCTTTGAAGAAGGATTTTTTTCCTTTGAAGTAGGAAATTTTTCCTTTGAAGAAAAACTTTTTTCTTTTGAAGAAGAAAAAAATCCCTCTGTTTTCCGAAAAAATTTGTTAAAACTCCTGATATTTTCTTAATAGAAGTTAAAGTTTTAAACTTTTTTACTTTTTGAACAGTGTTAAGGGATGTTAAAAATTTTGACAAAGTAATTTTGTCAAAATTTTAGTAGACGAGTTATTAGGTACGAGTAGACGAGATGGTCAGATTCAAACGCTTGTTTGAACGCTGCATAGCCTTATAACCTTAAAACCTCACAAGCGAAGCGACCTCAAAACCTTATAACCTCATCTTAAAACCCGACTCAACTGAAAATTGCGAAAGTTGAGTGCATTTATTCTAGTAAACTTTCATACAATACCGATTTATTGCAAATATTTCAATATTATCACACTATAATATAGACAAATATATAAACAAACACCAATCTAATCACTTATTAGACAGATATTTTTACTATTTAAAATTAAAAGCATAACTTTGTACCGAATTATTGCAAATATTTCAGTATATGTTTTCAAGTAAACAGCAACAAATAAAAGCCACCATTCTCAAACAGATAGAAGAAGGAGCTGCGCATAGCGTCTTCTTTATTGGTGACTTTACAAACCTTGGTTCTGCCGAAACTGTCCGTAAAGCCCTTAAAGAAGCTTCGGATATGGGATTGGTGGAACATATAGCACATGGTATTTACGCAAAGCCTATGATTTCACGCTTTGGTAAAGTCCCTGTGCCATTGGAGGTTGTTGCTATGGAAATAGCAGTCAGAGACAACGTCCAGATTTTACCAACAGGATTGACAGCTGCCAATATACTTGGAATATCCACACAAATTCCACTTACCGTCTCATTTATTACAACAGGATCATCTCGCGTTATTAATATAGGTAATAGAAAAATAGGGTTCCGCCATGCAGCTCCTCGTAATTTCAATTATGAAGGAGCTACTATACCTTTGATAGTTCAGGCTTTTCGTGAATTAACAGAGAAAAATATTAGAGAACAAGAAATATCAGCAGTCTCAAAATATTTGGATAAAGCGCCTGATAAAAATATACTGGCAAAAGATATATTGAATGCCCCTATGTGGATTCAGTATATCATCAAACCACTCATCAAGAAATACGAAAAATAATGGCACACTGGCAACAATACAACATCGAAGAACGCCGACAACTTCTAGATATCGCAAGTGCAGAAAAGAATCTACCCAAACTGGCTATCGAAAAAGACTGGTGGGTAACAATGGTACTAAAGGCTCTTTCTCAGACACAATATTCAAACCTTTTAAGCTTTAAGGGTGGTACAAGCGTAAGCAAGGGTTGGTCGTTAATCGAACGTTTCAGTGAAGATGTGGATATCGCTATAAAGCGTGATGGACGATTTGCCATTACCAGAACATCGAATACTCAACTTGCAAAAGCAAGACGTACAGTCCGTCACTACGTTGTAAGAGAATTACCAGCTGAACTAGAAGACATATTACGGAGCTTTGGAGTTTCTGATTTTAATATCGAGCCTGAGATTTCAAAGCACCATGGCGATGAAGAATACGAGTTGCGTGCAGACACCCACCCTTCTGTTATTTATGTAAATTACAAGTCCATACTCCCAGAAATGTCAGAATATCTTCTGCCGAGAGTCAAAATTGAAATCAGTTGTCTGTCTATGGACGAACCTGTTGAACAGAAATTAATAAGTTCGTTCATATCTGAAATTATTCCAGAAGGTGATGATACAACTGTTTTATTCAACACTGTAGTTCCTACACGTACATTTTTGGAGAAAATCTTCCTTCTGCATGAAGAGTTTCAAAAAGAGAAACCACGAAGCATTCGAATGTCAAGACACTTATATGACATAGAACGCATAATGAATACAGAATTCGGCAAAGAGGCATTATGTAATTTGGAACTATACAATGAGATAATAACCCATCGTAGCATATTCAACAAACTCCCTAATATTGACTATTCTACACATGCGGCATCTTCTGTAAATTTCATACCTCCCGTATCTGTTAATGATGATTGGAAAATTGACTATCAAGCATTATCAAACACATTCATATATGCTGATACCAAGAAAACAACTTTCGACGAACTACTGAAGAGCATGGAAGAATTGACAAACCATATAAGAAAACTTAGCATTTACAACTTAAGTAATTAAAGTTCCATAAATACACAATTTTCAGTTTCACACATACTAAAAAATTCCGAAGAAATGAATCGCATCTATTTCTTCGGAATTTATATTTTGGAAATCCATTAGCAGGATTGCATTCTCTCACGACGGAGAGAGAGAGGGGAATGACTAATTAGTCTTGTTCTTCGCAAGAAAATAATCTTTGAAGAAGTCGACAGCTTCGGGATGGTTTTGCGCAAACGATTCGATGTGGCGAATACGCTTTTGCTCCAGGATTTCCTCGAAGGCAATGAGGATGCCCGTTTCTTCAACATTGCCAAAATCGTGGTTGACAGCCGTACCGAATACGCGCATCGTAGGACTGAGCCCCATGTACGCATTGATGAGGGGAGGAATGTTTACGCCATATTTGCGCACCTCCATGTTCAGGAGTTTGTAGTCGGCTTTGAGGTCAACTTCGTAGAGAATCTTTTCGAGTTCCACGATAGGATTGTCGAGCATCACGGGGTGGATGGGGCGCACCCAGCGATCTTTGTCGGGGAAATGCTTGTCAAGGAAGTAGAGGATAAGGTCGCGCGAGCGGCGGTGGAAGGAGGGATACATCGTCATCTTTCCGAAGAAGTACTTCACCGTAGGAATCACGATGGTGAGCGCTCCGAGTCCGTCCCACAGATTGTCGAGCGCAAAGAGCCCTTTGGCAATCTTTCCCGAACTTTGGTATTCGAGCGTCACGAACGAACGACCGAGTTCCACCGTTTCGTGAAGATGGTTTTTGATAAAATCGTCGGAAAACTTAAACATGTGCGAAGTTGCGAGGTTAGGCTGTCCGTCGGGCAAAAGTTCCATCTCCGTTCCGGGCAGAAAGCGGTAGCCGCCCAAAATCATTTCGTCCTCGGGGTCCCACACTATCAACTGATAATAGGGATGCTCGCACAGGTCAAAGTGGTCGAGGTCGCACGCCTTGCCGGTACCACCTCCTGCTGCACGAAAGGCAATTTCGCGCAGGCGACCTATCTCGCGCACTACGTTGGGCGCTTGGTGATAGGTCACAATGTATATTTCGTTGTTACTCTTATTCGTAAATCGCAGACGACGCTCCGGCGTAAGTTCTGCCTTGATGAGCGCCTTGTCTATCGGCTGGATAATTTCTTCCATTTGCATACTGAAATGTTATTTTCAAGACTTCATTTTGTAAACTTCTTCCTTCACAAACTGCGCCCACTGCTTCGGGCTTCGCGATTTGTCGAATGTTTGCCAGGGAATGGGTTTACCTATGCGGATGGTGAAAGTGTTATGTTGGTTCTTAAACATCTCGTCGGCGAGAAATAGCATGGCAATGTTAAACTTTATGCCCAAAGCCTTGCTGATATTTGCCAAACGGTAAAAGAAGTCGGAATTTCGTCCTTCGAAATAGATGGGCACTACGTTGCGCTGCGTTTCAACACTCTTTGTGACAAACGTCTTTTTCCACTCGAGGTCCTGAATGACACCGTTTGTTCGGCGAGAGCAGAGTCCGGCAGGAAACATGATGATGTGGTCGTTGCTCGCAAAGCCTGCCTCCACCATTGCCGGGAAACTGCGCCCCTGTCGGCCTGTTTTGTTGATAGGTATGCAGAGTGGCGCCAACCCTTTGAGGTTCATGAGCAAGTCGTTGACGAGATATTTCACTGCCCCGTCGTAGTGTTTTCCGAGCACTGCACCCAATGCCAGACCATCGAGACCGCCCAAGGGATGATTGCTCACAAAGGTGAAGCGCTCGCCATTGGCAGAAGACGGAAGGTTTTCAATGCCGACGACATTGAGCTTTGTGTCAAGGAATTCCAAACAATCCTCAATCCATATCACGCCCTGCTTTTCGCCCTCTTGGTCGATAAAGCGATTTACGTCGTCCTGGTGGACAATTTTTTTCAACCAAGCCACTACAAAGCGCGGAACATAGCGCGCCTTGCTTCCCATTTTACTTTTGAGTATTTGGTCGATGTCAATTCTAAAATTATCCACGTGACAAGAATGGTTGAAAATTCGGTTCGGAAAAACGTTACAAAGTTACTGATTATTTTTTTATTTTCACAAAAAATTAACAAGCTTAAACATTTTTATGTAGTGTGTAAAGAAAAAAACGGCTTCATTTTCTATTGTATTTTTGGTGGATATTCTTTTTGCAAAGAAGGCGCACGACGAGTTATCTGCCTGATAAACAAAGAGAACGACAACAAAAAGGCCCTCACGACTACAACGACAAAAGGAAAACGAAGCAGGTCGTTTTATTACAGACTACTAAACATTTTTACACACATTTACAAAAATAAAACAAAGAAAAGAACATGCGCCAAAAGGCTCCGGCAGCCATCAACGCTTCGCTTTTAAACAAGACGGGCAAAACGATGTATAACAGAGGTATAATGAATTGCTTAGGCAAGAAACAACGTTCTTTCAACTACCTCAAAATATTTAGGGCAATCGTTTTCATAAAAATGATTTTGCAGTATGACCAAAAAAAGTTACTTTTGCACATTGTAGCAAGTGACATAAAAACCAAACCCAATAGCTTCCATTTTAAATATTTGCTTTATTGAAACAAGTTTCGTGTCACTAAAACATGAATTAACCACTTTTTTAGAACAAACAACTATGATAAAGAAAATTATAACGGCGTTTGCCCTTTATTGCGGAGTTCTTTGCTCTGCGCAGGCTCAGGACACCCTCGCAGTCGATACGATTCAGGCGGATACTATCCACAAAGCAACCGACCTGCTGGAAACAACAGCAACAGAACTTCCCCCTGCCCCTATCTATGGCTACATCAGCTATAACGCTATGCTCACAGAAATGATAGAATACAAGGACGCCATGCTGAAGCTCAAGGACTTGCGCAAGAAATATGAAGACGAAGCCGCTTACAACGAAACCGCCTTCAAGCGCCAGTTTGCTGAATACCTTCAGGGGCAGAAGGACTTCCCTCAAAGCATCATGCTCAAGCGCCAGCGCGACCTTCAGAGCGAAATGGAAAAGTGCCTGGCATTCAGACAAGACGCTGAAGAACAGTTGAAGAGCGCTGAAGCCGAACTGCTCGCTCCTGTAAAAAAGCGCCTCAACGACGTCATCATCCTTGTGGGCGGAAAGCTCAACCTTGACTACATCTTCAATATTGACAACAACTCCATGCCCTATGTCAATCCTCAGAAAATTGTAGATGTAACACCTTTCGTCAAGCAGCACTTAATGCCGACTTCTTCGAACAAGTAATCAACGTGGCACAGCCCTCTGCCCCACCCTGCGGACAGCGAGCGGTGCCTCTTTCCTTTTTTAGTAATATGCACCCCATTGGCATTTTCGACTCGGGCTACGGAGGTCTCACCATACTCCACCAAATACGCCAACGCCTGCCACAGTACGACTACTTGTACCTGGGCGACAATGCGCGTGCACCCTATGGTTCGCACTCTTTCGAGATTGTGTACCAATACACGCTGCAGGCCGTTGAAGCACTCTTTGCCCGCGGATGCGAACTCATCATCCTTGCCTGCAATACAGCCTCAGCAAAGGCGCTGCGCACCATTCAGCAAAACGACCTTAAGCGCTTTGGAGAAGGCAAACGCGTGCTGGGCATCATCCACCCCACTGTGGAAGCCCTGGGTAAACTCACCACTTCGCGCCACATCGGAATCATGGCTACGCAAGGAACGATTAACTCAAAATCCTACGAAATAGAAATAGCCAAACTGTATCCCGACATCACGGTGACGGGGCAAGCATGCCCACTGTGGGTGCCACTCGTTGAGAACAACGAATTCGACACTCCCGGTGCCGACTATTTTGTGCAGAAATACCTGAACGCCATACTGCAAACCGACTCCAAAATCGACACACTCATCCTGGCGTGCACGCATTATCCCTTGTTGCTCAAAAAGATTCACGAATTCGTACCTCCCGGCATCAACGTGATACCTCAGGGCAAATACGTGGCAGAAAGTCTTGACTACTACCTACGCCGACATACAGACATCGCAGAGCGCTGCAGCAAGGGTGGCAACTGCAAATACCTCACAACCGAGAGCGCAGAGAAATTCAACGAAAATGCCACGATTTTCATGCGCCAAACCATTGATGTCGAAAAAATAACCCTCCACTACTAAGACACAAATATACAAGACAAGATGAAATATCTCCTCAAACATATTCTGCGCACCGCACCCGCTATGCTTTGCCTTGGCACAATGCTGATAATAGCCTGTGCCAATCCCGGTTCGGGACCCGACGGAGGACCTTTCGATGAACACGCACCCAAAATCGTGAACATGAAGCCCGCCTTAGGTCTCACCAACTCCACAACGCAAAAGGTGCAAATCATCTTTAACGAAAATATCAATGTTGAAAATGCTACGGAAAAAGTAACCATTTCGCCTCCGCAGATAGAAATGCCCAACATCAGCTTCAGCGGAAAGAAAATCACCGTAGCTCTGAAGGACACCCTGCAGCCCAACACCACCTACACCATCGACTTCTCAGACGCAATTGAGGACAACAACGAAGGCAATCCCTTGGGCAACTTCACCTACTACTTCTCCACTGGCGATAGCATCGACACGATGGAAGTAGCAGGCCACGTGCTCGACGCCACAACGCTGGAACCCGTGAAGGGCATGCTCGTCGGACTTCATAGCGACACGGCAGACACTGCTTTCACCACAAAACCCTTTGAACGCGTAGGGCGCACCGACGCCACAGGACGCTTCTCTATCAAGGGGATAAAGCATGGTGCTTATCGCATCTATGCCCTCAACGACCAGGACAACAACTACTGCTTCTCGCAGAAAGGCGAACGCCTCGCCTTCTACGACAAACTCATCGTGCCCTCGTGCTACCCCGACACTCGTCAGGACACACTTTGGCGCGACACTGTGACGTACGACACCATCTTACAAGTGCCCTTCACCCACTTTGAGCCCGACGACCTTGTGCTCCTCGCCTTCATGGAATCCGGGCAAGCGCGCCACCTGCTGAAGCACGAATTCCCCACTCCCAAACAATTTACCTTCTACTTCACAGCCCCCTCTGCGCATACGCCACAAATCAAAGGTTTGAACTTCGATGCTACAGACGCCTTTGTCATGAACGCTTCAAAAGGCAACGACACGCTGATGTACTGGCTGCGCGACACGCTGCTCATGGAGCGCGACACGCTGATGATAGCCTACACCTACGAAATGACGGACGACTCCACGCAGCAAATCATCCTGCAAACCGACACTTTCGAACTCGTGCCACGAAAAAAGATGGCAAAAATTCGCGAGGAAAAAGAGGAGGCTTACGAAAAATGGCTGAAGCAAAAGGAGAAGCGAAACAAGAAGGGCGACTTCTCACAAGAAACAATGCCCGTGGAGCACCTCAGCATCTCGGGCAGAAGACTGCAGGTGATCTCTCCCGTTCAAAACCAACCCATCGAATTCGAAGAACCACTCGTGCGCCTCGACACGACTGCCATCCATCTCAAGCTCAAGACCTCGGACACTACATTCGTCGAATGTCCGTTCAAGCTCAAACCCAACCCCTACGACATTCGCAAATTTGAAATCACTGGCGAATGGCGCCCCGGACAGGAGTACGAAGTACACATCGACTCTGCCGCCATCGAAGGTATATCGGGCAGACACATCACGAAATTCAAATTCCGCTTCAACGTAGGTACAAACGAAAACTTCGGCTCCATCTTCTTCCTCCTGCCCGATGCACCCAAAACAAGCGTTGTAGAACTTCTGCAAAGCGAAAAGAAAGTGGTAGCACAAGTACCCGTTAAGGACCAACGCGCCGACTTCTTCTACATCGCCCCCGGTAGCTACTACGCGCGACTTTTCGACGACCGCAATCAAAACGGCATTTGGGACACAGGCGAATATGCCACACTCGTTCAGCCCGAAGATACCTACTACTTCCACGAAGAAATCAATGTCCGCGCCAATTGGGACGTCGAACTGACATGGAAACTCACGTTCCTGCCGCGCACACAGCAAAAGCCCGACGAATTAAAGAAGACCAAGACGGACAACAAAAAACAAACCGCACGCGACCGAAATCTGGAGCGCGAACGCAGACGAAGATAACCCCCTTCATCGTTGAGCATTGACTATTAGTTGTTGAGCATTGACCATTAACTATTGAGCTTTAAAAGTCAACATTGCTCATCACTCGTATTCCGATCAGAATATCAAAAGAATAAATTCATCATCCAACCATGCGCCATCTACTCACAATCATAGCACTACTTTTCTCAATGGTATGCGCAGCGCAGTGTCCGACAACGAACACTGCCTTTAAAAGTGGCGAACACTTAGAGTATGACCTCTACTTCAACTGGAAGTTCATCTGGTTCAAAGTAGGGTCGGCAGAAATGGACATCAAGCAGATAGACTACAAAGGCACCCCCGCCTACAAGGCTTATCTCATTACGCGCGGTTCGAAAACGGCAGACCGCTACTTCGTCATGCGCGACACGCTTACGTCCTACGTCACGAAAGACCTCGTGCCACTCTACTACGTGAAAGCAGCCTTTGAGGGAAAAAGCTACCGCAAGGACGAAGTTTCCTACACCTATACTTCGCAGGGAACGCACGTCGATATGAGCTACAAAAAGAACGAACGCCCCACCGTGCATCAAAGCATCGACATCCCCGACTGCGCCTACGACATGATAAGCATGCTGCTCAAGGCACGCTCCTTCGATGGCAGCAAGTTTAAGAAAGACGACTGCATTGAGTTCATGATGGCAGACGGAAAGGACTGCACGCTGCAAAAAATCATTTTCCGCGGAAAGAAGAACTTCACAAACGAACACACGGACGAGAAATATCGCTGCCTGGTGTTCTCCTTCGTTGAAGTAGAGGGCAATAAGGAAAAGGAAATCGTTACGTTCTACATCACCGACGATGCCAACCACCTCCCCGTGCGCCTCGACCTCAACCTGCGCTTTGGTTCGGCAAAGGCCTTCCTCATCAACGCAAAGGGCGTGCGCAATCCGCAAACAGCATTGATAAATAAGAAATAAACAATCCTAAACAACACCAACGTGAAACTTATTGTTGACGACAAAATACCTTTTATCAAAGGAGAGGCTGAAAAACTGGGCGAAGTAGTATATCTGCCCGGCAGCAAAATCAGCGCCGCAGATGTCAAAGATGCCGACGTGGTCATCACTCGCACCCGAACACACTGCAACGCCGCACTGCTGACAGACTCCAACGTAAGTTTTGTTGCCACCGCCACCATAGGTTTCGACCACATCGACACGGCGTTTATGGAGCAGGCGGGTATCGCTTGGACCAACTGCCCCGGCTGCAACGCAACGAGCGTGGCGCAGTACGTGGAAAGTTCCCTGCTTGTGCTCGCTCAGGATGGACTTATCGACCTCAATGATTGCACCGTAGGCATCATCGGAGTGGGCAACGTAGGCAAGCGTGTAGCAGAACGCATCGAAGCAATGGGTTGTCGCGTCCTGCTCAACGACCCTCCACGTGCTGAAAAAGAGGCAGACTTCGCTGTGCACCACTCCGAACTCGCAACCTTGCTGAGAGAATGCGACGTCATCACCATCCACACCCCGCTTGTGACAACGGGAAATCATCCTACGCTCCACCTTGCCGACGAGCGCTTCTTCCTGCAACTTCGTAAAAAGCCGGTTCTCATCAATGCTGGGCGAGGCGAAGTAGTTTGCACCCAAGCACTCCTGGATGCGATTGACAACACCCGGATTCGTGCCGCCATCATCGACACTTGGGAAAACGAACCCCACATCAACCTCGAACTCCTCAGCAAAGTGTATATCGGCACACCACACATCGCCGGCTACTCCGCAGATGGCAAGGCCAACGGCACACGTATGTCGCTCGAAGCCATTGCCGGGCATTTCGGACGCAATGCTCACTTTGACGTTCGTCCACCAATGTTGCCCGCAGACTTCTGCTACAATCCCGAAGGCGGCATTCCCGCTGACCTGCGTCTGAGACTCTACGACCCACGTCGCGACAGCGAAGCGCTCAAACAAAATCCTGAAAACTTCGAAGCGCTCCGCGGCAACTATCCGCTGCGCAGAGAAAGTTTTGAACCCGTAAAATCATAATATTCATAAACTTACAACACACATAGCCCCACTTATGGCACAAGAAGAACTCACCCCTATGATGAAGCAGTTTCACGACTTCAAGGCAAAACACCCTGACGCCGTGTTGCTCTTTCGTTGTGGCGACTTCTACGAAACATACTGCAACGATGCCATCATCGCATCGCAGGTGCTGGGCATTACGCTCACGCGCCGCAACAATGGGAAAAGCTCAACAGCTGCCGCCACCGAAATGGCTGGTTTCCCTCATCATGCCCTCGACACTTATCTTCCGCGCCTTGTCCGTGCAGGCTATCGTGTAGCAATATGCGACCAACTTGAAGACCCTAAGTTGGCAAAAAAACTGGTGAAGCGCGGCATCACGGAATTGGTAACGCCAGGTGTAGCACTTTCCGACAACGTATTGAGCAGCAAGGAAAACAACTTCCTTGCTGCCGTCAACTTTGGCAAATCCTCCGTCGGACTGGCTTTGCTGGACATTTCGACAGGCGAATTCCTGCTCACACAAGGTCTGCCCGAAACCATCGACAAACTGATTGGCAATTTCTCGCCAAAGGAAATCCTTGTCGAACGCCGCATGAAGGACCGCTTTACAGGGCTCTACGGGTCAAAACACTTTGTGTACGAACTCGAAGACTGGGCATTCAACCCACTGACGGCACGCGAAAAGCTCCTCAAGCACTTTGAGGTGAAAAACCTGAAGGGCTTCGGCGTCGAACATCTTTCGGAGGGCGTGACAGCCGCCGGCGCCATCATGACTTATCTGGAGCTGACGCAACACACGCAAGTGGGACACATCACACGCCTGCTCCCCATCGACGAAGACCGCTACGTGCGCATCGACAAATTCACCGTGCGCAACCTTGAACTGGTGCGCTCCATGGCGGAAGGCGGCAAGTCGCTGCTTAGCATCATCGACCGCACGCTTACTCCAATGGGGGCTCGCATGCTGAGCCGCTGGTTGCTTTTTCCGCTGCGCTCTGCCCGAGATATCAAAGAGCGCCACGACGCTGTAGAGCACTTCTTCCGTCAGCCCGACTTCCGAAGCGTATGTCAGGAAGAACTTGAGCGCATTGGCGACCTCGAACGCATCGTTTCGAAGATTGCCGTCGGACGCATCAACCCTCGCGAAATGCAACAATTGCGCATAGCCCTCGATGGCATTGTTGTCATCAAGCAAGCCTGCGCCGAAGCCAACGACGAACGCATACGCAGCATGGGCGAACAGCTCGACAGTTGCGAAGAACTCCGCTCACGCATTGCCCACGACTTGCGCATCGACCCACCTGCCCTTTTAAATAAAGGAGGGGTCATCGCTATGGGCGTCAACAACGAACTCGACGAGTTGCGCAACATCTCTACTTCGGGCAAGGATTATCTTCTTGAAATCCAGCAGCGCGAAAGTCAGGCAACAGGTATTCCGAGCTTAAAAATAGGTTTCAACAATGTCTTCGGTTACTACATCGAAGTGCGCAACACCTACAAGGACAACGTTCCTGCCGACTGGATTCGCAAGCAAACCCTCGCACAAGCCGAGCGCTACATCACGCAGGAATTAAAGGAGTACGAAGAACGCATTCTGGGCGCGGAAGACCGCATCCTAATGTTGGAAACACAACTCTTCAACGAGCTTGTGCAATATTCCGTAGGCTTCATTGCCCTGCTGCAACGCAACGCCCGCTCGCTCTCCACGCTCGACTGCCTGCACTCTCTGGCTTGCGTCGCAACGGAAAACAAGTACGTGCGCCCCATCATTGACGAATCTCTGACGCTCGACATCAAGCAAGGGCGCCACCCCGTAATCGAAACGCTCATGCCCGTGGGCGAAGAATACATCGCCAACGACGTGTTGCTCAATGCCGACTCGCAGCAAATCATCATCATCACGGGTCCGAACATGGCAGGTAAGTCAGCGCTGCTTCGCCAGACGGCGCTCATCACATTGCTCGCACAGATAGGCTCATTCGTTCCCGCCGAGAGTGCGCACATCGGCGTGGTCGATAAAATTTTCACCCGCGTAGGCGCCAGCGACAATATTTCGATGGGCGAAAGTACGTTTATGGTGGAAATGAGCGAATCGGCAAACATCATGAACAACATATCGCCTCGTTCGCTTGTGCTCTTCGACGAATTGGGCCGAGGCACGAGTACATACGACGGCATCTCGATAGCATGGTCCATCGTGGAATACATCCACGAACACCCCGGAGCAACAGCGCGCACCCTCTTCGCTACCCACTACCACGAACTCAACGAGATGGAGCGCCTCTTCCCACGCATCAAGAACTTCAACGTATCCGTGAAGGAGGTGAACAACAAGGTGGTATTCCTCCGAAAACTCAAGCCGGGCGGCTCCGAACACTCCTTCGGTATCCACGTTGCACGCATTGCCGGCATGCCCCGCAAGGTCGTTGGCAGAGCAGAGACCATCCTCAAACAACTGGAGAAAAACAACGCCAACAACGGAGCGCGCGAAACGGTGCAGCAGATGGTCGAAAATCCCGGAATGACGGACACGCAACTCAGCATCTTCCAGCTCGACGACCCTGTGCTCATGCAAATCCGCGACGAACTCCTGCATCTCGACATCAACAACCTCACTCCGATGGAGGCGCTCAACAAACTCGACCTATTGAAGCGCATCATTGGAGGAAAATGATTGACGCTTAATAAACAAGTCTTCGGAAGACTGTAAACAAGTAAACTACTTGCGAACCGCAAACACCATCCGTTGACCGCCGAACTATATCAGCAAACAGTTGACGGCATTCTGCTGAAAGATGTCGGACCTCCATTGACGGCTGTCGGACGAAGTCGCACTACTATCAACACACAAAAAAACTTCCCCCTACTCCCCCATACGATGGCAAAGAACAAAACCGTTTACGTCTGCTCCAACTGCGGACAGGAATCCTCTAAATGGCAGGGCAAGTGTGCAGCTTGTGGAGAGTGGAACACATTTAAGGAACTCCACATCCAGGCTGAAACTGGCAAGCACGCACAAACGCAGGCGCGCCACGCACTTACCGGACTCGGACAACAACGCACTACGCCCGTCAAACTTTCGGAAATCAACGCCGCCGAAGATCCCCGCATCGACACCCACGATGCCGAACTCAACCGCGTACTGGGGGGAGGTTTGGTGCCTGGGTCGCTCGTCCTATTAGGCGGAGAGCCGGGCATAGGTAAGTCCACCTTGCTGCTGCAAACGATGCTGAACATGCGCGACCAGCGCATTCTCTACGTGAGCGGCGAGGAAAGCGAACGACAAATCAAGTTGCGCGCCGACCGACTGACGCAGCAACCCTCAGACTGCATGCTCGTGTGCGAAACAAATCTGGAACAAATCTTTACGCACATCAAGAACACGCAACCTACGCTTGTCGTCATCGACTCCATACAGACCATTGCTTCGGAGAGCATCGAATCCTCGCCCGGTTCGGTGACGCAAATCAGAGAGTGCGCTGCCGCCATCCTTAAGTACGCCAAGGAAAGCAACGTACCCGTGCTGCTCATTGGCCACATCACGAAGGAGGGCAGCATCGCCGGTCCCAAAGTGCTCGAACACATTGTTGACACCGTTTTGCAGTTCGAAGGCGACCGCCACTACTTCTACCGCATCCTGCGAAGCATCAAAAACCGCTTTGGCTCCACCTCCGAAATCGGCATCTACGAAATGCGCGCCGACGGACTGCTCCCCGTTGACAACCCCTCAGGCCTATTGCTCAGCAAGAACGGCGAAGAACTCTCAGGCATCAGCATCGCCGCCGCCATCGAAGGGGTGCGCCCATTTCTGATTGAAACGCAAGCCCTGGTGTCAACGGCAGCCTACGGCACACCCCAACGCTCCGCAACGGGCTTTGACCTTCGCCGCCTCAACATGCTCCTGGCGGTGCTCGAAAAGCGCGTAGGCTTCAAACTCGGACAGAAGGACGTGTTCCTGAACATCGCCGGAGGCATTCGCGTGAGCGACCCAGCCATCGACCTCAGCATCATTGCTGCCGTCCTGTCGAGCAACGTCGATACCGCCATCGACCGCAGTTATTGCATGGCAGGCGAAGTGGGTCTCAGCGGCGAAATCCGTCCTGTAAACCGCATCATGCAACGCATTGCGGAAGCAGAGAAATTAGGCTTTAAGCGATTCGTACTGCCCGAAGCCAACATGAAGGGGCTCGACCCCAAAAGTGTCAGCATCGAACTCGTCCCCGTAGCACGCGTGGAGCATGCCCTGCGCGAACTCTTTGGCTAAAGAAAGGTTACAACATTACACAAAACAAACAGCGACTTCCACGTTTGCAATGCACACTCGGAAGTCGCTGTTTTTATTTTAAGCCCTACTTTAGAAGTAGTAAGTAGCCTGAATTGAAAGCGTGTTGCGCTTCATTTCAATGTTACCATAAGGAAGGCTTACGCCTGTTTTATCAATCAAAGCTTTGCCGATTGAACCGATAGCAAAATTGTACGACGCACCGACTTCAACCTTACCGAGCACCTTCACACCGGCGCTGACGTTCCATGTTGTAGCCATGTTGTCGCGCTTGAATGTTGCACCGGCATCTGCAAGGCCCCATTTCTTGTTGCCAAGCATAAAGTCGAACTGAGGACCTGTACCGAGGTAAACGCCTGTTTTGCCAATACCAATGTTATAGCGCACGTTCAAGGGAATAGAGAACGAACGTTCGGTTTCTGTATAACCTTGGCCGAGCACGTCTTCAAACTGAAGTTTGTTCTGATTGAACACGAGCGAACCATTGAGCGAAATGCCCGCAATGAGTCCCACATTGGCGCGCGCACCAATGAACCAACCTGCCTGATTCTTTCCGTCCTTTAAGTTAGGAACATTCTTAAGGTCGAGCTTTGTGTAGTTCAAACCACCGGTAACACCCCAGTCAAAACTGAAAGCCGACGCAGCCGAAACCATCAACGCTGCAATGAGCGTAAGAAATACTTTTTTCATAATTTATCTAATTTAAGTTAGTCGTATCCACAACGGCAGACTCCTGCGAGCCTGCCGTTTTTATATTTATGCACTAATAAGACCTAATGACACGAAGATGGGGTGCTGAATAGCATACACTGCGATACCTGCAAGATAGCCTGCAAGCGCGAGCAATGTGATGTTCTTCAAGTACCAGCCGAATGAAATGTTTTCCAAGCCCATTACGACTACACCTGCAGCCGAACCGATGATGAGCATTGAACCACCGACACCGGCACAGTATGCCAACAACTGCCAGAAGATGCCGTCCTGCGCAAGAGCGCCAGCTGCTTCAATGGGGTACATACCCATACAACCTGCAACGAGGGGCACGTTGTCAACGATTGACGAAGCCGCACCAATCACACCTGTAATGGCATAGTGATTTGCGCCCGTCACGTCGTTCAACCACTGGCCGAAAGCAGTGAGCACGCCTGTATCCTGAAGCGTTGCAACAGTCATCAAAATACCGAGGAAGAAGAGAATGGTCGTCATGTCAATCTTCTGAAGCATGTTTGTCACGCGGTGAGTTGACATAAGGTGGTGATTCTTCTTGCGTGCGAGGAACACTTCAACTGCAGTCCAGAGCACACCGAGCACGAGGAGAATACCAACGTAGGGAGCGAGGTGAGTCAGCGACTTGAAGATGGGCACGAAGAGCAAACCGCCCACACCGAGGCAGAACACGATGTTGCGTTCCTTCTGTGAGAATTCCTGATTCTTTTCAACAAATTCTTCAATCTTTACGCCTTCAAGTTCGCCCTTCATGCGGAAGTGCATAATGAGGCAAGGAATGAGCAAGCTGGCAACAGAGGGGAGGAATACCTCCATGAGTACACCCTGAGTAGAGAGCATACCACGCACCCAAAGCATAATCGTAGTAACGTCGCCAATGGGCGAGAACGCACCACCCGCATTAGCCGCAAGGATGATAAGACCCGCAAAGAGGAAACGGTCTTCCTTATTCGCAATAAGCTTGCGGAGCACCATAATCATCACGATTGAAGTCGTAAGGTTGTCGAGCACAGCCGAGAGGAAGAACGTCATCCACGCCATGCGCCACATGAGCTTGCGCTTGCTTGTAGTCTGAAGGCGATAGCGCACGAAGTTGAAACCGCCGTTAGCGTCCACAATTTCCACGATGGTCATCGCACCCATAAGGAACACGATGATTTCGCAGGTCTCAGAGAGGTGGTGGAGCATACGCTCAGTAATAGGCTCGCCATGAGGAAGCGCAATGGCTCCAGCGTTTACGCCAATAGTTACGAGTGTCCAGCAGATTGCGCACATCAAAAGTGCGACAGGAGCTTTGTTAATCTTGGTGCCATGCTCCAAGGCGATGCAGGCATAACCAATGACGAACACAGCCACAATAAGTGTTACAAACATTTGATTTTAATGATTTAATAAGTGATTAATAATAGATGTTAATTTCAATGTACAAAGGTCTTAATTTATTTGCTACTATGCAAACAAAGTTTCAACAAATGTTTTTAACACACTCAAAATGGGAGCAATTTTGCGAAACAGAGTTGCACAAACGACCCCTATTTACACCCAACATTGCATTTCCGACATAGCAAAACCCATTTTATTCCCACAAAAATTATAAATTTGCACCCGTGATTGCTCCCCGGCAACCGCTGCCCCTATAGTTCAACGGATAGAATAGAGGTTTCCTAAACCTTAGATAGGAGTTCGATTCTCCTTGGGGGTACTCATCAGAAAGAGGATGCGCCAAAAAAATGACATTTGGCACATCCTCTTTGAGTATAGTTATATGTAAACGAAGACAGATACAAGGCGCTGAAGATTATGCCTCAACGAGTGTTGTAGGACGCACAGCAACCCACAAATCGAGCAGACTGTGCAGACGTTTATGCGCCAACCACAGCGCTGCATTCTTATCCCTGGGTGCCAAAGGGGCGCCAACAAGAAAAAGCATCAACTCACTTCGCCAAATAAAACCGCAAAAATAAAGGATGAGACAACCTACTCGCTGTCCCACCCTATTTGCTATTATTCCTGATAAACCTTCTTGATCTTTGCGCCGTAGCCCTTTACCAATACATCATATCGCTTGATTAATCCGAACAAGAACGAGTGTGTTTCGTTGATATACTGAGGATTAACAATCATGTCATAATCGCCCTTTTCCAAAGCATCATACATTGCACAAGACTGCGCCTTGCTTGTTCTTCCACCAAGAAGCGAACGCTTTTCGTATAAATTTTCGAAGTACTTGTTACCGCCTGTTACGCGTAAACCAAGAAAATACCACATAGTAGAGTTACCCGTAACCTGAGTTTCGCCGTCCAAATCCAACTCAGCCTTAATTTCCTTGCTGGGAACCATACGAGCATCCATGGGAGCAATAATTCCTGACTTACTTGTTGATGAACAACTTGACATAAGCAACAGAGCCAAACCAGCCGCTGCAAACAATTTAACCTTTTTCATATTTGTAAGATTTTAAATGTTTTAATGCACTCAACTTTCGCAAGCTTCAGTTGAATCAGGTTTTGAGGTTGTGAAGTAATGTCTTAAGGACTATCCAAACTGTTTATATTAACAAATGGAGGAGTACCCCGAATGGTAAACCTTAAAACCTAATAACCTTAAGACCTTATAACCTAACAAGTTGAGCACTTGCGAAACTTGAATAATGTTTTTTATAACTTCCGCACAAATTTAGAGAAATAATTTTAACAAACAAATGTTAAACAAAAAAAATGAATGTAAAATAGCCAAAATCGGAATCAACCGACTTAATTAAACGACTAATTTACAGAAACTACCAAAATTCACAGCCCAGATTCTTCTCCCTCAGACTTCACGGACTTTCGCAAACTGTCCTCGAGCATGCCTGCACCATCCTAATAGAAATTGAGACTGTACTCCCAACTCAGATACTCGCATCTCGTAATATACTACCCTGCAATTTCCCGTTTAATATTTTTCGTGCATTTCGATTTTCCGCCCTAAAATCGCTGTTGCAAAAACCGCCTTTTTTGTAAGTTCATAAATAGCAAAAGAGGGGGCAAAACTGTTAACTTTTGTAAAAACGGCGCGAAATGCAGATTTGGAGATCGCCGAAAAATGATGTATATTTGCATAAAGATTAAGGAGGGCATCGCTGCCCTCCTTTTTTTGTGTCCTTTCTCCTGAAAACGTCCTTTGAAGAAGGATTTTCTTTCTTTTAAGTAGGAAATTTTTCCTTTTAAGAAAAACTTTTTTCTTTTTAAGAAGGAAAAATTTCCTCGATTTTCCGAAAATTTATGTTAAACTTCTTGATAATTTCTTAACAGAAGTTAAAGTTTTAAACTTTTTTACTTTTTGAGCGATGTTAAGGGATGTTAAAAAAGTTGACAAAGTGATTTTGTCAACTTTTAGTAGACTAGTAGACGAGGTACAAGTAGACGAGAGGGTTAGATTCGAACGCTTGCTTGCACGCTGCATAGCCTTAAAACCTCACAAGCGAAGCGACCTTATAACCTAAGAAGTTGAGCACCTGCGAAACTTCAATTACATTTCATAAAAAAAAGAACAACGCACAGACAAGTTATCCTCGCTCATGGGGAAACATGCACTGTGCGTTGTGCGTATAATTGTGAAAGTTTTGAGGTTAAGAGGTTATAAGGTTCAGAGGAACCTGCGGTCGTTAAGAGGTTGGAAACTTAAGTAGTAATCCACCGGATGGCATTCCTAATTTCTAACTCCTAATTCCTAATTCCCAACTCCCACTCTATTTGCTCCCTTTATCGGCGCTGACGACGTACACTCAATCCTCCGCCCGAAGACGAGGGAGTTGATGAACTGCGCTTTACCTTTGTTGTTGACTTCTTCTTCTTTTCCTTCTTAGGTTCGGCTGCTTTATCTTTGCTTGTTCGGCGCGTATTGCTGCGGCGCGCAGTAGTCTTCTTCTTCTCTGCTGCGGGCGCAACAGAGTCGGTTGCAGCAGCGCCTACGGCAGCAGCGTCAACAGTAGCCTCAGCCTTTTCGTCCTTCGCCTCTTCAGCAAGGGGCGTTTCGGGTTCGGGTTGCGCGATAGAATCGCCCTTCCACACGCGCTTTTCAAAGTCGGTAATTTCCTTTTCAATGCGTTGCTGTTCAGCTTTCAGAGCGCTATCCGTAGGGCAATAGTTTGCGATAAGGCGGTCCTGCAAGTTTGTCACCTTATAGATGTCGCCCTTGTAGCGATTGAGCGTAAAGTAATCGTCGGCAGAGAGCATTGAGGCATTGTTGTAATTAGACCCCATGAGCATCAGCTTGCCCAACCAGGGCGCTACGTCGGCATACTTGAGCCAGAACATAGGATACTTCGTGATGCCTCCCGAATAATCGTCAGCACGATGGAGCACAGGGCAGATTGCCTGCACACGTGTGCAAAGCTGCGCCGTTTGCTGGTCGAAGTAAATGCTTTCCTTCACGAAATAAGAGCGCACCTCCTCGCAAGGGAGGTCGGCATCGTTGACACGGAATCGGCCGTCCTTTTCTTCATAAAAAATCTTGTAGCGATCCATGAGTTCCTTAGCGGTGATGGCATTCTTGGCATCGAAATTTTCGTTACCGTCCAACTTATAGTCGTAGGCAGTAACGTTGCGACGCAGAATTTGCTTGAAAATATAGTTGAACATATTTTCTCTGCCATCAGCCTGAGCCGTCTGTGGGAAATAGAGCACCGCGTTAGCATCCTTGTCGAGCACAAGTTCGCGATACACGTCGCGCTGCCATACGACCGTATTGGGCATTGGCGCTGCAGTAGGGAATGTTCTATATGACGAAGCCTTTCGCTGCTGTGCAGCTGCATTCTGCTCGGGCGCTATCGGGGCATTTCTTCGAGCAGGCGGTTGTGCCATAGCTGTGCCCGCAGCGAGCATACATGTAAAAAGCAATATTTTTTTCATACAATGAAAGAATTATAAAGTAGAGGGGAGGCGTGTGCGAGAGAGAGAATGGTCCCGCCAAGGGGACTATTGTTGTTCCCGGAAACGAAGATTTCCTGATGCCTCACAACTTAGTTGATAATCACTTCGAGCGCATAGGGTAAGGTACGTTCTATGCCGTCGGGACCGATGGCGCGCACTCGCGAAATATTAAAACGCTGATTACGACGAAGTTCGCGAATCAGAGAGCGCTGTTCCTCGGTGAAATTAGCGCCTTGCGAAAGGGCAGGCTTAGCATTGCCCATACGGTCGAAGAAGACGGCTTCGAAACCGAGCACGCGGAAGGGGATGTTGAGCAAACCGTCGTCGATAGCTGCGCTGAGCGTGTTGGCAGCCAAGAGGTCAGCCTTGCTGATACGTCCGCCGCGGAACTGGTCGTCGCCCATCTTGATATAAGCTGTGGGGTCGGGCAATTTGCGCACCTTGAACGAGTAAGTACCCATCGACTGTGTGCGTCCGCTCACAACGCCCGTAACGCTGAACGTCACGTCTTCGCCCACCTTAGCAGGGCGCGCTACGTATTTGCCATCGCCCTTTGCAATAAGTTGTCCGCCTGTCATCGAAAGCGAAATCTTGTTGCTCGGAACGCCCGAAGCGCTCACGCTTACGGGATTTTCAAACCCTGCATAAAGCACGTTCATCAAGTCGGCAGCCACGGTTGCTCCCAAAGGAGGCATGATTACGTTGTAGCGCTGCGTGAACTCACGACGAATGATTTCGCCGGCAGCGTTGGGCATTTCGATATAGCCTGCAAAAGAATACTCGCCAGGACCGCCCACTTTGAAACTGTATGCTCCGTTGGACGTGATACGCTGTCCGTTGACATAAATTTCGGGACGCTGCGTTGTATCGACTGCCGCCATGAAAATGTGCGACTGGAAAGTTTGCCCCGGATAGAGCGTCGTTGCTTCAGGAAGGACGTAGGCGTTCAACTCGTTTACGCGGATGTCCTTCAAGTCGATGTTCGTAGCCAGCGTGCGAAGTACTTCGCTTTCAGTGTTGCGCACGTCGGTCTGCAACTTTGTGAGAAGTGTGATGGCAGCGATAGAGGGCATTTCCTCAAACATATAGTGCTTCCAGTCCTTACCCAGATTGTCCTCCGTCTTTGGAACATCAGTCGAGAGGGTTGAAGTAATGATAGCACGCTCGCGGGGGTCGGCAATATAAGTGAGCATCTCGTCGCGATACTGATTGATATGCTCATAGAGTTGCTGCCCTTTACCCGTATAGCGCGATAGCATCACGGTGTTCGAAGCATTGAGGTCTTCTTTATTTTCGAGTGCGTTGGGGTTTCCTTCCTTGCCGTCTGTTTCGCGAGCTATCGCCCAGCGCAACTGTTCGGCAAAATTATAAAGCGAATCTGACAGGTGCTTCACCGCCATCGCCTTATCAAACCAGGGGCGCACCTTCAAAGGATTCTTCTCCAACTGCTCTTTAAAGTCGTCATAGAGTGCTTGGTTCTCCTTCATTGCATTCGAGGTCGTACGGTTAAGGCTTTCTCCAACGAGGGAGAATCCCTTAAGCACATCGCTCGACACATTGAGCGCCAACATTGCCATCAACACGATATACATCAAATTTATCATGCGTTGGCGCGGAGAAACTGGATTTTTCTTTACAGCCATTAGAATTGGTCGTGAGGTTATGAAATGATGAGGTCGTAAGGTAAGGTCGTGAGGTTATAAGGTCGTGAGGTCGCTTCGCTTTAAGGTTTTAAGGTAACCAATCCGGATGGTCTCTCCTTTATTCGCCGTTAGCTCATCAGCTTCGCAGTCTCCTCTCTCCTTTCTCATTTTTCCTTTTTCCTCATATATACATTAAATAGTAGGATTGCTGATAGCCGTAAGTTTCTTAATCATCTGAGCATAAACTTCGTTGACTTCCTGAATCTTAGCTGCTAAGCCGCGTGTTTGCTCGTTGATCTCTTCGATAGTGTTAACTTGCTTGGAGATACTTGCAAAGTGGAGGTCGTAGATTTTGTTGATGCCGATGAGCGTACGGTTGAGGTTTTCCATCTCGAGACTGTCCTTTGTGAGGCGCGCTGTCTGCTCGTCCACTTTGGCAAAGGTCTCTGTGAGCATACGGAGTTTGTCGATATAAACCTGCGTTGCCGCTTCCATTTCGGGAGAGAGCACCGCCTGCGCACGGTGGAGCAACTCGTCGTTTGCCATGCGAATGATGGCAGCCAACTTTTGCGCTTCTTCTTCGCTGGTTGAATCTGCCAACGCTTCCTGCACGACAGGATGTTGCGCTGCAGCCTCAGCCTTAGCCTGCACATTGGGCGAAATGCCTGCTGCTACACCACCGCCACCAATGATAATCGTGCCGCCTCCCTGCACAGCGCCTGCGCTTACAGGACCTGCACCGACTGCCGCAGCAGCTTGTTCAAGTTGCTGCTGCTCTGCATCAATGGTTTCGTTGACAGTCTCATCGTCGAGCAATCCTTCTGCACGTTCGATTTCTTCGTCGGTCTCGATATCATCGGGAAGTGCCTTTCCTATTTCATTCTTGTCGAAAGGACGGTCGAACGCTGCGAGGAAGAACACGACAGCCTCCGTACCCATACCGAGGAAGAGCATAATATTGCCCCCAGGGAGGTGGGTAAGTTTAAAAAGCGCACCTAAGATAACGACTGATGCACCCCAAGAGTAAGCGTAGTTAAGGAAAGTTTGACCCGGCACACTGTCCATCCAGTGTTGCAGGCGCGTTATGATGTTTATTTTGCTTGGCATAACCTTATAGGTAGTTTCTGTTATAATTGTGAAAGTTTATTTGCTTACAGCCTTTGAGCGCACGCAGCGGAAACCAATGAACGAGTGAGGTTGGTTTTGGTATTCCCACTGACGCCACGCTGAGCGAACGAACGAGATGGGGTCTTTCCACGAACCTCCTCTGACGCTCTTGCGCTTCAGTACGTAGGGGTCTTCCTTCGCTGCGTTGTAGGTTAGTTCGGGATTGAGGTCCGACATTGCAGTTACGCCCGATTCGGTATAAACCGTGTTGGTCCATTCCGCAACGTTGCCCGCCATATCGAAGAGTCCGTTTGAATTGGCACCATAAATGCCGACGCGCGAAGTGATGATGTTTCCGTCCTGCGTATAGTTACCGCGCTCGGGCTTGAAGTTGGCATAGTAGCATCCCTTGTCGCTCTTTGCGCTGTCGCCCTCCCAGGGGAAGGGATTGTTTTCCTGTCCACGCGCCGCATATTCCCACTCAATTTCTGAGGGCAAGCGATAGCGCTGAATGTAGCGCGCCTGTGGTCCGAGTCCTTTCAGCAGATAGTCCGTACGCCAAGCGCAGAAGGCATTTGCCTGCTCCCACGTCACGCCTACTACGGGATAGTCATTGTAAGTAGGCATTGAGAAATAGTGGCGCATATAGATTTCGTTGTTGGCATTCGAAAAGTCGTTCACCCACACCGTTGTGTCGGGATAAACTTCTACGATATACGTATTGACGAAGTCGTAGAGCGAAGAGAGCGGACGCTCTATCGTTTCGCGCACGATGCGTCCTTCGTCGTCGATATAAGCCGTGTCCTTAGAAATCATCACCACTTCTTCAAGATTGGGTTCGATATCTGTGTTCAAGTTGCGCTCGCGGGGGTCGAGGCGATACTTACGAAGCGCTGCCTTTTCGTAATCAAACGTTTCGTAGCGATAAATCAGCTGCTTCACGTCGAGCATCTTTGTTCCAAACACGGGGTGCGTAGTATATACGCTCTCAATAGCACGCTGCTGGTCTTCATCGGGTTTGCGCCAGGGTATAGGCTTTGCCCAATTGAGGTGGGGCTTCACAGGGTCGCCATATTTGTCCACTTCAATCTTATACGTTTCGTCGCCGCCATACGAGGGGTCGGCAAGACGTTCGCGGATGATAGAGTCGCGCACCCATTCTACGAACTGACGATACATAGAATTCGTCACTTCCGTTTGGTCCATCCAGAAGCCATCGACCGAAATCTCCTTCTGCGGCACCTGAATGCCCCAAAGCGAATCTGTCTCCATACCTACTCGCAGAAAACCACGCTTCACTTCGACCATGCCGTAAGGCGTAGGCTCATTATAATTATAAGCACGCTGCCCAGTAACTTCTCCACCACTGCTCATGGCTCGAGAACCACCTATGCAGGATGTCAAACCCAACACAGCTAAAACACTGAGGATATTAAAAATCTTCTTCATACGTAAGATGAATATATATGTATATGTGTACTTGTTATATTGTTTTTTACTTTCGACTATAGCGCATCGACATTTGCTTTTCTTCCCTACAACCATCGAACGCTCTTGTGCATGTTCTTTCCCTTCTTACCAAGGTCGAGGTCGAACTTATACCCCAAGGTGATTTCGTGATTACCGCTCGAAATTCCCATTCCCGACGTATTGGCTTCGTAAGAATAGCCTATGTCAAGCCCATGAAAGAGGAATCCGAAGAACAGCGCTACGCTGTATTGCGGTGCATAGTTGAGTCCGCCGTAAATCAGTTTGCCGCCCTTATTGTACTGCACCCTCATCGTGGCGTCCGTACGAAAGTCCGTGCTATCGTAGCGCAACATGACAGAGGGCATCAACGTTAAAAACGGATAATTTGTTAAAATATTGTATCCCGCAGTAAAATTATACAGCGGATTTACCTTAAATTCGCTCCTGTCGCCCAAACTTATCATTGGCGAAGTCAGGTGTTGCATCGACAAACCGGCATACCACCTCTTGTGCGAATAATACACGCCCACCGTGGCATCAAATGCCGACCCATTCAGGTCGCCGCCCGAAAAGACGGGGTCGCTGGGGTCGTTCGTCACAGCCTTTCCGCCGTCCACGCTTTCGCTCAACATATCTACTTGTAGTCCCGTAGCCAGCTTTCCGCCCCACAATTTAAAGAAATAAGCATACTGCAAAGAAAAGCGCTTGTGCGAAAACAACCCAATCTCGTCGCTCAGCAGCGTAATCCCAGCTCCATGGCGCGTATTTCCAATTGTAAAAGCCATGTCGGCACCGGCATAGAGCGTCGAACCTGCATCCTCATAGCCTGTGGCATGCGTCTGCATACTTATCTTCAGGTTTATCTGATCCAGTTTGCCGACCGCTGCCGGATTAAATTGCGGTTCGAGCTTCCAATACTGAACGAAAGCGGGGTCGTACTGCGCCCGAGCCGGAAGAATATAGCCCCACGCCATCACCGCCGCCGCTACAAAGAGGCAGAATCGCAACGATTTAAAATGACGAAAACTATATTTCATGCGCAGAATACTTGACACAATTCCTTGCAAAATTACAATTTATAATGAACTAATCACGCTTGCTCGCCTATTTTTTACATCAAACATTACAATACCAATACTAAAAACCTCGCAATAACGCCCGGCATTACCATAATACACAGTTTTTTTCGTACTTTTGCAAAATGTTTGGCTCCGCCATCGCAAACAATACGAACGATTGCGACCACCCACATTCCTCTACAACGTATAATTATTAAAGAACATTTATATGCAAGACATCATCCTCTGGTTGCTCGACCACCTGAACTATTGGACCGTAACCATCTTCATGGCCATCGAAAGTTCGTTCATCCCATTCCCCTCCGAAGTTGTAGTACCCCCTGCCGCATGGCTCACAGGTTCGTCCGACGCCATGACGCTCATCGGTGTCATCATCTTCGCAACGATTGGTGCCGACATCGGCGCACTCATCAACTACTATCTGGCAAAGTGGCTCGGACGCCCCGTAGTATATAGCTTTGCGCGTAGCCGCTGGGGACACTATTGCCTCATCGACGAAGCGAAGGTGAAGTACGCCGAAGAATATTTCGTTAAAAACGGTGCCATGTCGACCTTCGTCGGACGACTTGTTCCCGCCGTGCGCCAGCTCATTTCGATTCCTGCCGGACTTGCAGGAATGCACGTCGGAAAATTCCTTTTCTTCACCACCCTTGGCGCAGGCATCTGGAATACAATCCTCGCACTGATTGGCTATGCCATCTACAAGGCTTTCCCCGTCATCGACACTCCCCAAAAGGTGGCAGACAAAGCCGGCGAATACAGCCACCTCATCGGTTATGCCATCCTGGGCATCGTGTTGTGCGCACTCGTATATGTTGTTGTTAAGAAGATGCGCAAATAAAAGAGAGCCTCAACCCCATAGGTTTCATTCATGATTGACATTCAAAATATCAGCAAGTCGTTTGGCACGCTAAAAGTGCTCAACGACGTAAATCTTCACGTTTCAAGTGGCGAAATTGTGAGCATCGTCGGACCGAGCGGTGCGGGCAAAACAACGTTGCTCCAGGTAATGGGCACGATCTGCAAACCCGAAACGGGCAGCCTCACCATTGCCGGCACACAGGTGCTCGACCTCAAAGGCAATGCCCTGGCTAAATTCCGCAATCAGCACCTCGGATTTGTTTTTCAGTTCCACCAGCTGTTGCCCGAATTCACTGCACTCGAAAACGTCATGATTCCCGGAATTATTGCCGGCGAAAGCGAAAGCCACTTGCGCAAACGCGCTGCCGAACTGCTCGACTTCCTGAACCTCGGACACCGCGCTGACCACAAACCCGCCGAACTCTCGGGCGGTGAAAACCAGCGCGTGGCTGTAGCGCGTGCACTGCTCAACCGCCCCGACGTGATTCTTGCCGACGAACCCACCGGAAGCCTCGACTCCACCAACCGCGAAGAGCTCTACCGCCTGTTCTTCGACCTGCGCAAGGAACTCGGCCAGACCTTTGTCATCGTAACCCACGACGAAGAACTCGCCAAGCGCTCCGATCGCACTATCCATCTGCAGGACGGCAGCGTGGTCAACCCCGATTAACTCACCCCTCCCGAACACCACTGACTCATGATTAAATTAGGACAATACAACCTCCTTACCATCAACCGCTTTACGGACCACGGCGCCTACCTCGATGCGGGCAAGGACCTGGGCGAAATCCTCCTTCCCAAGGCTTTCGTGAAGAGCGAAATGCGCCCCGGCACGCAGGTGGAAGTCATCGTTTACTTCGACCAGCAGGACCGCCTGGTGGCTACTACAGAAAAGGCGCTGGCATGCGTAGGCGACTTTGCCCATCTCCGCGTGGCGTGGGTCAATGAGCACGGGGCATTCCTCCACTGGGGACCGATGAAGGACATCTTTGTGCCCTTCCGCGAGCAGAAGCTCCGCATGATGAAGGACCATAGTTACCTCGTTCACATCCACATCGACGACGAAACGGCGCGCATCGTTGCATCAGCCAAAATCGAACGCTACATCGAGAATGCTCAACCCACCGACTACCACCGCGGAGAAATGGTGGATATGCTCATTTGGCAAAAAACGGACCTCGGCTTTAAAGTCATCGTCAACAACCGCCACCAGGGACTCATCTACGACAACCAAGTCTATACCCAACTGCGCAGCGGCATGCGCCTCGAAGGCACTGTCGTAAAGGTGCGACCCGATGGCAAGATTGACCTCTCCGTGCAGCGCATCGGAAAGGGTCGCTTCAAGGACTTTGCCGAAGAACTGCTGGAAGAACTCAAGAACGCCCCCGACGGATTCCTTCCCTTCACCGACAAAACAGCGTCGGACGACATCGTAGCCCGCTTCGGACAGAGCAAAAAGACTTTCAAAAAAGCCGTAGGCACACTCTACCGCGAGCGCCTCATCACCATCGAAGACAACGGCATTCGCCTTTTTTAAGGTTGTGAGGCTTTAAGGGCATTAGGTCTTAAGGCTATGCAGAGTGCAAACGCTAACCCTCTGGTTTACTAAATAAGTTTTTAAGACTATCCAGTCCGCATGGTCCTAAAAACCTTATAACCTTAAAGCGTAGCGACCTTACAACCTTAACCGGTACCTCTCTATTCGTAATTTAGTAAATACGAAATTCTGCTTTGATATTTTTCGTGCATTTCGATTTTTGCGCCCAAAATCGGGGTTGCAAAAATCCCCCTTTTTGTAAGTTCAGAAATAGCAAAAGGGGATGCAAAACTGTTAACTTTTGTAAAATTGGCGCGAAATGCAGATTTGGAGATCGCTGAAAAATGATGTATATTTGCATAAAGTTAAAGGAGGGCACCGCTGCCCTCCTTTTTTTGTGACCTTTCTCCTGAAAACTTCCTTTGAAGAAGGATTTTCTTCCTTTGAAGTAGGAAATTTTTCCTTTGAAGAAAAACTTTTTTCTTTTGAAGAAGGAAAAATTTGCGCTGTTTTCCGAAAAATTTCGTTAAACTCTGTAAGTTTTTCTTAACAGAAGTTAAAGTTTTAAACTTTTTTACTTTTTGAGCGATGTTAAGGGATGTTAAAAAAAACTTGACAATGATTTTGTCAAGTTTTTAGTAGACGAGTAGACGAGGTACGAGTAGACGAGATGGTTTGACTCGAACGCTTGTTTGCACGCTGACTTGCATTCCGCACGGCAGTTGTTCTCTGCACTCTGTACTCTAAAAAAGTTGCATAGCCTTAAAACCTTATAACCTCACTACCTTAAAAACATATTCCCTCAACAAACAACTGCTATGCTTATTCTCACACTTCACTTACACAGACTTTCGCGAGCATGCTCGCACCATCCGCGATGGAAAGACCAAGTTAAGTATATGCTGATCCATGAATTCTGCGTAGTGTGAAAAATGTCATTTTAGCACAAAAACCATGCATATTTGACTCAACACCTGAATACATCATAATTTTTTCATCCTTTTCGACAATTTTGTTTTCTAACCCCCTATCTATTTGCATTTTTTACATATTTTTGCAATTGATAAACCTGTTTCTTACAGGTAAATCAGGACATAAATTTCCGCTCCAATACTGCGAATTAAGGTCGTAAACCTTATGGCACAGGTGAGCAGAAAGGACGTTTCAGACGTTAATTATCTTTAAGTATTCAAGCTTTGCAACTTTGGCTCCATCAGAAGATATAACATCGAAGCGTTCATGTTTGGTGTGTTATACTCGTATGTCAGTCAATAATGGCTGGCGGCATATCTTCTTTATAATACCTATAGCGTGGGCAGACTAAGTTGCTTATCTTACGGTACGGGCATTGCGAAGGCCTTGAATGGAGATAAGCGCGAGA
>JAZQXH010000057.1:0-8950 GCA_045632745.1 Alloprevotella sp. | reverse complement strand
AGAAAATATCAGGAGTTTTAACAAATTTTTTCGGAAAACAGAGGGATTTTTTTCTTCTTCAAAAGAAAAAAGTTTTTCTTCAAAGGAAAAATTTCCTACTTCAAAGGAAAAAAATCCTTCTTCAAAGGAAGTTTTCAGGAGGAAGGTAACAAAAAAAGGAGGGCAGCGATGCCCTCCTTAACTTTATGCAAATATACATCAAAAATCAGTGATCTCCAAATCTGCATTTCGCGCAATTTTTACAAAAGTTAACAGTTTCGACCCCTCTTTTGCTATTTCTAAACTTACAAAAAAAAGCGATTTTTGCAAGCCTGATTTTAGGGGCAAAAATTGAAATGCACGAAAATAATAAATGCAGATTTTTCGGTGTATTAAATTACGAGCGTAGGTGATATTCGCTCCAAATTGCTTACTTCACGATGATGAGGAAGTACTTCTTCTTGCCCTGTTGTGCAATGAGGTACTTGCCATCGAGGAGGTCGGCTTCAGTGATTTCCTGGTCGAAGGCTGCGAGCTTTTCCTTGTTGATGCTTACTCCGCCACCCTGTGTGAGCTTGCGCATTTCGCCCTTAGAGGGGAAGCACTTTGTGGTTTCAGCAAGGAGGTCAACAGCCTTTGCGCCTACAACCTGGTCGCGTGCCACTTCGAAGCGGGGAACACCGTCGAACACAGCGAGGAGCGTAGCTTCGTCGAGCTTAAGGAGGCTTTCCTTTGTAGCCTTGCCAAAGAGGATGTTAGAGGCTTCAACTGCCATTTCGTAGTCGGCTTCGCCGTGAACGAGCTTGGTCACTTCTTCGCCCAAACGACGCTGGAGCACGCGGCGACCGGGATCTTGGTCGTGCTCTTCGATGAGGGCATTGATTTCGTCCTGTGTGAGCGAGGTGAAAATCTTGATGTAGCGCTTAGCTTCTTCGTCGCCTACGTTGTGCCAGAACTGGTAGAACGCATAAGGCGTAGTGCGGTTGCGGTCGAGCCAAACGTTGCCTTGCTCTGTCTTACCAAACTTCTTGCCGTCAGCCTTTGTGATGAGGGGGCAAGTGAGGGCAAACGCTTCGGCTTCGCCGCCGAGTGTGCGGCGGATGAGTTCTGTGCCGGTAGTGATGTTTCCCCACTGGTCCGAACCGCCCATCTGGAGTTTGCAGTTCTTTTCCTTAAAGAGGTGGAGGAAGTCGTAGCCCTGAAGGAGCTGGTAGGTGAATTCAGTAAACGAAAGACCGTCGCTTGCTTCGCCGTTGAGGCGGCGCTTCACAGAGTCCTTTGCCATCATGTAGTTGACCGTGATGCGCTTACCGATTTCGCGTGCGAAGTCGAGGAACGTAAAGTCCTTCATCCAGTCGTAGTTGTTCACGAGTTCGGCAGCGTTGGGGGCATCGCTTTCGAAGTCGAGGAAGCGACCGAGTTGTGCCTTGATGCACTGCACGTTGTGGCGGAGCACCTCTTCGGTGAGCAGGTTGCGCTCAGCGCTCTTGCCCGAAGGGTCGCCAATCATGCCTGTAGCACCGCCTACGAGCGCCAAAGGCTTGTGGCCTGCCTGCTGGAGATGGCGGAGCATCATTACGCCGCAAAGGTGGCCAATGTGGAGAGAGTCGGCTGTGGGGTCGATACCTACGTAGGCAGTGACCATTTCGCCTTTATCAAAAAGTTCCTGTGTGCCCGGCATCATCTGGTGGAGCATGCCGCGCCATTTGAGTTCTTCAACAAAGTTCATAGCGAGTATATTGTTTTGTTTTTATATATATTATTATATGTGTGTGCTAATGTTGGGCAAAGTTACTGTTTTCTTGCGAGAATCTCGCAGAAAGTGTGCAACAACTTGATTTTTTGACAGCGGTATTTGAATTTTGAGCGGTCTTAGGCGTATGTGTCGTCGGTTTCGAGGTGTCTGCAATCGTGTGGCGTAGCGTTAAAAGCGGCTTCGTTGTAGTGTTTGCCAAAGGAAAGGTGGAAACCCTGTGCTACGAGTTGGCGTGCCTGCTCAGGTTTGCCGCGAAAACCGTGGATCGTCCATTGTTGTGTGGGCAAAACTCGTTTTTTCAGTGCGATGATTTCGTCCAGAGCTTTGACGCAATGCAGGGTCAGCGGTTTGCGCAGCGCTTCGGAGAGCATGACGTGGCGTTCGAGCCATGCTGTCTGAATGTCGATGCTTGCCCCACGCAGTTTGTCCAGTCCGCATTCGCCGATGGCAACGACTTGTGGATGGTGTGCCCATTTGCACACGCCTTGCCACAGCCTCTCGGCATCAGTGTCGGCTGTGTTCCAGGGATGCAAGCCTGCGGAATAGGTGGCGTGCTCTCTGAGTTGCGCCTGCTCGGGACTGAGCAACCAGTCATCGGGCATATTGATGATGGCAGGCAGGGGCGCATGGAGATTGTGTGTGTGGAAGTCCAAGGAGGCAAATGTTTTATCGCGTTGGATGACTGACGGGTGGCGCTCAGGGCACAGGGTCGTAGCCATGTCCGCCCCAGGGATGGCAGCGCAGCAGTCGGCGCAGTGCAAGCCAAAGTCCTTTGACGACTCCGTGCTTTTGGAGTGCCTCGACGGCGTATTGCGAGCAAGTGGGGGTGAATCTGCATGCCGGAGGTGTGAGTGGCGACACGTAGCGTTGGTAGAAACGTATCGGAGCGATGAGCATCTTTACGAGCAAGTTGGTGCGCATGGGGATTCGGATGTTGATGAAGAAAGCAGGTTTTCTTCCATACGGGTCAGCAGTTGCACCACTCTTTTTTCGACAAGGTTGCTTTCGATGGGTTTGTCGGAGAGCCACAGGAACCCGATGTGCAACCCAACTCCGTGGGGAAGCGCAGCGAGCAGGCTGTGCTTGTGCTTGCGGTAGGCTTCGCGCAGTTGGCGCTTGGCGCGGTTGCGGTCAACGGCGTGGCGCAACTTGCGCTTTGGCACACTTAACAACACTTTGACTTGCGGACCTGCCTGGTGGTCAACAATGCGATAGACCAAGCGCAGAGGATAGGCTGCGGCAGACTTTGAACCTGACGCGAAGAGCTGTTCTATGTCGTTGCGCAAGCAGAGGTGCTCGGCTTTGGGGAAGGTGAAGATACGCATCGTAGTTAAAAACGATTTGTGGAAATATGAAAACCGCACGTAGTCCGGTGGACGTTGCCGCGAAGTTTTCATATTTCCACATGAAAAAAATTGTTATGCCTTATTTTTTTTCGGCGAGATAGAGATCGAGGCTTCCTGTGATAGAGGGTGCCTTGGGAGTGGGCGCTTCCAACTCGATGTTGAGCCCAGCCTCAGCGGCTGCTATCGAAGTGGCTTTGCCGAAGGTTACAATTTTGATTCCGGCTTCCTTGATATCGGGGAAGTTCTGGAGCAAAGACGTAACGCCAGCGGGCGTAAAGAGCACTACCATCTCAAAATCTCGGGGAGCATCTGCGGGATAATTGTTTGCCACGGTGCGATACATCACGCATTCAGTATGAGTGAGTTTGTTGGCATCCATCGCTGTCTTCACTTCATCGTTGTGTACGTCCGAAAGTGGCACGAGATACTTTTCCGTCTTGTGCTTCACCATGAGTGGGAGCAAGTCTTCGAACTTTCCTGTAGCAGGGTAGAACACTTTGCGCTTGCGGTATTGCACGTACTTCTGGATGTAGAGCGAGATGGTTTCGGACACAGCAAAATACTTCATCGTTTCGGGAATCGCAACGCGCATTTCCTTGCAAAGCTGGAAGAAGTGGTCAATGGCGTGGCGCGATGTAAATACGATTGCTGTGTGGTCGAGCACTGAAACCTTTTGTGCGCGGAATTCGCGGGGTTCAATACCTTCGACTTTTATGAATTGGTGGAAAAGAAATTCTATAGAGTGCTTCTTTTCGATGTCGAAGTAAGGAGATTTCTCTGACTCAGGACGTGGTTGAGAAATTAAAATCTTCTTTATCATTGTTTACGTAGTTTGTGTGTTAAAATTGAGGAGAATTTGCACTGCCAAAAGCAGGGGTGCTAAATTCAGCGTGCAAAAGTACAAAAAAATATGAACAAATCCTGTTATACCTGGAAAAAAGATGGTTTTCAGCTTGATAATACGTGGAATTTCTAAAATGCCAAGTAGCAAAACAAGTGGTAACTTACAGTCTGTTATACTTAATTGCGAATAGACAACGATGAGGGAAATGGTGAAAAGTATGATACCCTCAAAGAGTAGGGTCAGCAGGTAGAAATCGGTCCAGAGTTTCACCTTTTGCGGGGGGAAGAAGACGCTGTTTACACCTGTGTAGAGGGCGACTCGAAGGAGATAGTAAACTGTTGCAATGGCAGTCGCTGCGGGAAGCACCATTTGTTGTGACACCGCTGTGGGCATAAAGCCGCTTTCGCTATGGAGAAAGCAAGTGGCAACGAGGCCCAATGAGATGGCGGTTTGAGCGAACAACAGGGGTTTGCTTTGCAGTTCATTCGTTGCGCGCTTGGTGAAGCGTGAACTTCGGGTGTTGTTGTCGAACAGATTGACGATGCTGTCCGCAATGAATTGGCGCGACTGCGATACGACCCATGCGATGCTCAAAAAGCAGAACACAAGCGCTATCGCCACGCAGTCGTCGGTGCGCAGCGAGTAAGCAGTAGGTTCGCCGACGAAGGCAGAACTTGCGAGCGTTTGCAGTGGAGAGGGGTGCATGGGGTGGTATCGTTGTAGCGCTGAAGTATTGGTGACTTATCGGGCGTTCATTAGTTTGTGTTGCTTAAAGCGCAGCGTATTTGCGCACTGCCTGGTTCCAAAGTGGCGTTTCTTCGCAAAGGCGGATGGCTTCCTCGGGGGTAGTGGCTACGCTCCAAATCTGCTGATGTTCCTGGCGCATGAAGCGCTGGTCAACAGCCGTCTTGAGCTGTTCGAGCAGGGGATTGAAGTAGCCATCGACGTTGAGCACCACGATGGGCTTGAGGTAAAGTCCGAGTTGCTTCCACGTAATGATTTCGAGCAACTCTTCGAGAGTGCCCACGCCGCCGGGCAGGGCGATGCAGGCGCCCGATATTTCTGCCATGGTTTGCTTGCGTGTGTGCATATCGGGCGTAACGATGAGTTCTGACATATCTGTGTTGTGCCATCCTTCGTCGACCATGAACTGGGGGATGACACCGATGGCATTGCCACCTGAGGTGAGTACGCCTTCGGTCGTTGCTCCCATGAGTCCGGTGCGTCCGGCGCCATTAACGAGTGCGTGACCGCGCTGGGCGATGAGTGTGCCTAAGTTGCGCGCAGCGTCGAGATAGACGGCAGGAACCTGTCCGCTCGACGCTGCATATACTGTGATATTCATTGATGTAAATAGGAATTAGCAGACAACTGGGCTGTTAAGGAATTCTAGATATTCTAGAGCATCTAGATATTCTAGAGTTTCTAGAGCTTCCGATCCTTTCATCCACTAAGAACTCTTAGAAAAACTTTGCCTTGATTTCTTCCACGTGGTCGAGTTTTTCCCAAGTGAAGAGTTCAACTTCGACTTCCTTCTTGCCGGCATACTTGCTGCAGAACGTCTTCTTTACGATTTGGGGTGTGCGTCCTACGTGGCCATAAGAGGCTGTTTCTTCGTAGATGGGCTGGCGCAACTTGAGGCGTTCTTCGATGGCCTTGGGGCGGAGGTCGAAGAGGTTCTTGATACGTTCAGCAATTTCGCCGTCGCTGAGTGCTACGTGGCTCTTGCCGTAAGTGTTGACGTAGATAGAGATGGGTTCTGCCACGCCGATTGCGTAGCTCAGCTGCACGAGCATTTCGTCTGACACGCCGGCTGCCACCATGTTCTTTGCAATGTGGCGTGCTGCGTAGGCTGCCGAGCGGTCTACCTTTGAGGGGTCCTTGCCCGAGAAGGCTCCACCGCCGTGAGCACCCTTGCCGCCGTAGGTGTCAACGATGATTTTGCGACCTGTGAGTCCTGTGTCGCCGTGAGGACCTCCGATAACGAATTTACCCGTGGGATTGACGTGGTACTTGATGGTAGAGTTTTCGAAGAGCTGGCGCACTTCGGGAGTATGCACGCGCTCCTTGATAAGGCGGGGCATCAGGATGGTGATGACGTCGTCGTGGATTTGCTGGAGCATCATTTCGTCGGCCTTTTCCTGGTTGCCAGCTTCTTCAGCAGTGATAAATTCGTCGTGCTGCGTAGAAACGACGATGGTGTCGATGCGGAGCGCGCGGTCGTTGTCGTCGTATTCAATGGTCACCTGGCTCTTTGAGTCGGGGCGCAGGTAAGTCATCACCTTGCCTTCGCGGCGAATGTCGGCGAGCACCTGAAGAATGTCGTGAGCAAGGGCGAGGGGCAGGGGCATGTAGCTATCGGTTTCGTTGTTGGCATAACCAAACATCATGCCCTGGTCGCCAGCGCCCTGGTTCATGGGGTCTTCGCGCTCAACGCCGCGATTGATGTCGGCGCTTTGTTCGTGGAGCGCAGAGAAGATGCCGCAGCTGTCGGCGTCGAACTTATATTCGGCTTTCGTGTAGCCAATGCGCTTGATGGTGCGGCGCACGATTTCCTGAAGGTCGGCATAAGCGTCGGTCTTGATTTCGCCGGCTACTACTACCTGACCTGTAGTTACCAATGTTTCGCAAGCTACTTTCGACGTAGGGTCGTAAGCCAAGAGTTCGTCGAGCACGGCGTCGCTAATCTGGTCTGCTACTTTGTCGGGGTGTCCTTCTGACACGGATTCTGAGGTGAAGAGATATGACATAGTTGTAAGATTTTTAGTTTCTTGGGAGTATAGGGATTATAGAAGCTATAGTGTCTATAAATTCTATAGTATCTATAATAGCGAATCATTTAAAATTTTCGGGCACAAAAAAAATCTGCCCAACGCACCATTTGTACGAAAGCAGAATGTGGAGCGGCTTGAGGCAAGTCCTTCTTGCCGAGCCTATGCTCAGATTTACCGAAGCGCTGTTCTAAGCGAGACCTCTATTTTAGCATTTTTTTGTGTGGTTGCAAGCAGCCAAATCTTTCCACATTCTAACTCTGATGCAAAGTTACGATTTTTCTGTGGGGTGACAAATTTGGGTATTTAAATTTGTCGTGGAATACTTTATTTTTTCGTGTTAGATATTGTTACTGTTAAGTTGAGATAGCGAAAGCAATTGTTTTTAGTTTTTAGTCTGTTGATTGTTGTCTGTTGATTGTTGTCTGTTGTCCATCGTCCGTTGTTCATCGTCTATCTAAAAAGGGATTTTGTCGAAAACGCAGGAGCGAATGTTTTCTCAATTAATATATTATTATAAATTTGCACAATGAATGCGTTGCCGGTTGGGTTCTTGGTGTAGAACAATTGGCGAAAAAACGGTGGCATTCAGAATTTAATAATCAAAAGGTATATATATTTATGAGAAAGAACATTGTATCGGTAGCTTTTTTTAGTGTGTTGATGATGATGGCGAGTTGTGGTTCGCATGCGCCTATGGCACAGCGTCAGGGCACGGTTCCAGCGAGTGCGCCTGCAGCGCAGTCGTCGGATGCTTTGCAGTCGGGCGTAGGAAAATTGCTTGGACAACTCCTTGGAGGGTCAACGCTCTCGCAAAACGACTTTGTGGGAACATGGACTTACAAAGGGGCGGATTGCGTGTTTGAGACAGAGAACTTCTTGCTGAAGGCAGGCGGAGAGATTGCGGCAGCGAAGGTGGAAGAAAAAATCAATGCTACGCTTGCGAAGTTTGGTGTTGCAGCTGGGCAGATGAGTTTTGTTTTTAATCAAGACAATACTTACAGCGCAACGATTATGGGGCGCAATATCAGTGGTAGTTATGCCTATGATGCGCAAACAAAGAAGTTGACGTTTACTTACCTCAACGGAGTCGGAACAATTTCTCCGCAGGTAGTGAAGAATGGCAATACGCTGAGTTTGCTTTATGATGCCGACAAATTGCTGACATTCTTGAAGAATGTTTCGGCAGCTTCGTCGAACACTACGCTTACTACGCTCAGCACGATGCTTGCTTCTTACGATGGTATGCTCATCGGAATGGAATTGCAGAAGTAGAACATTGTATTGAGTTGATAAGCAAATCATAAAATATTACAGAGGGTGTGCCTGTTTGCAAATAGGCACACCCTCTTGATTTATTACAAAGTCCCGATTTTCATAAACCAGGACTTTACTATTACCCCAAATATTTGATCTATAGGTCTAATCGTTACGGAATTTTTACCCACACACTTCCCGCCAGAGGGCTTACTTCCCCTGACTCCAGGCGAGAATGCAGATAATTATTGCCTACAAAAAAGCATCCACCCCATTCGCAGGAATGGGGTGGATGCATATTGAGGAGAGATTAATTACGAGTATTAGTATATGTAAGATTTATCACATCATCCGTTCCGTCCAATAGTTTTTCTAAACTTACTGTTGCTATACAATAATATGTCCTACTACCACTTGTATATGTATATCTTATATAGATATTTCCATCACCATTAGTAAGAGCATCATTGTATTGATCACCCGTTAATGTTATCTCAGGCGTTGTACTATTGCGTCTTAACGTCATTGTTGTAATTCTATATGTCGTACTATTAGATGTTCCTGGATTGCGTGTATAAACACTGAATGTTGTTCCACTATAAGAATTAGAAATAGTATTATTATTAGATCCGACGTTTATTTTACCTGCTGGAATTACAACACTACTTGTAATCGACTTCGATGCATCAGTGAAGTGATATGCCTGAAGTGTGACACTTGCCTCTACGCTTACGGCCGTATTCTGCAGTTTCAGTGTCTCGGTCGTGCTGGTGGGGTTGGCGAAGAGGTAGGCCGCCTTGCCGTCTACGACGCCATTGTATGTAAGTCGAGTCTCGTCATCAGCCGGTGCAAGGTTGTCCAGAATCAATGTCACACCACCTTGACTAGGCAGTTTAGACATTGTAAACGTGAAGTTGACCGGTTGATCCACAGTCGTGGGGAGAGTCGTAGGATTGAAGGTCAAGTTGCTAAACGTCGAGGGCGTATAGTTGGCCAA
>JAZQXH010000056.1:0-27060 GCA_045632745.1 Alloprevotella sp. | reverse complement strand
GCATTTCGCGCAATTTTTACAAAAGTTAACAGTTTTGCACCCTTGTTTGCTATTTCTAAACTTACAAAAAAGGCGATTTTTGCAAGGTCAATTTTTGAGCAAAAAATCGAAATGCACGAAAAATATCAAGACAGGATTTCGGATTTATTATATTACGAATGTGTGCTTGGTTTGTTTTTCAAGAAAAAAAACATACTTATATGCGGAATGGTTTATTTTGAACACGAATTGAAGGTCGCACAAAGAAATAACCATGCAGACGCGATTAGTTTATCGCATGTGAATTTTTAATTCAGACGCATTCTTTAAGTGTATTGCTCAGAGTTTGAGGTTTGCGTAATTTGTTGGACAAGTTTTTTACATCCCAGTTCAATTTGTGAAGCAATCTTTTTGTAGATGAATTCTGACTGCATGTGTGGGTCTTCCATCTCGGTGTTTTCTCCAAAAGCCAATTTGTTGAACAAAGAAATTTTGTCCCAGTGGTTGTAATCCAGTATGCGTGTAATTTCATTTCTGTGCTTGGTTTCAAAGACAATGATGGCATCGGCTTTCTTCAATAAATCATTCGTCATAGGGGTTGTAACTCCAGTGAGTTCATACCCCATTTGCTTTGCCACATAGCGCATTCCTTCATCTCGAGGATTTTCTCCCCAATCCAGTGTGCCGCAGGAGTAAACTTCGATGTTTTTTAGTCCTTCTTTATCAAGAAGTACTTTTGTTACGCATTCTGCAAAAGGTGAGCGGCAGGCATTCCCTGTGCAGACAAAACAGATTTGGTAGATAATTTGATTCATAGTATTACTCAACTTTCGCAAGCTTCTGTTGAGTTAGGTTATGAGGTTATAAGGTCGCTTCGCTTTAAGGTTTTGAGGACTATTCAGATTATTAATATTAAAATAGTAGACGAGTTATTAGGTACGAGGAACTGCGAAGCTGATGAGCGTAAGCGAATAAACAAGATGGTTAGAGTCGAACGCTTGTTTGCACGCTGGTATGCATTCCGCAGGGCAACCTTAAGACCTTATAACCTTAAGACCTCAAGACCTTATAACCTTAAGACCTTTTAACCTAACAAGTTGATGATTTGCGAAACTTATATAGTATTAGATTAATGTTCGTGCAATATAGTTTTGAGGATACAAAACAAAGGAGGGTGTGCTCTGATTATATAACACACCCTCCTCAATATATTATTTACGTATGTCTATACGATTTTGGTCGTAATAGTTTAGAACATGTTAGCGGGATAAATGCCGTCTTCGCCGAGCTTTGCAAAGCGAGCTACAACTTCGGGGCGATCTTCGGGATATGTTACGCCGAACCACTGTGAAGTTGTGTCGAGTACTTCGCAAGTTGCAGTACCATCGTTGATGAGCTTATCCACCATGAGGGGGATGAAGAACTCGCTCTTGAGGTTTTCCATGTTCTTGGGGTCAGCGAGGAATTCCTTGAAGTACTCAACAGAGTGCTGGAAGTAGTCGGGAGTGAAGCCCCAGAAGTTCATTGATACGGGAGTGTTGTCAGAGATTGCTACCCATTCGCCGTTGTCGTCCTGATATTTAACAACTCCATCGAAGCGCTGGATCTTAGTGCGTTCAACAACTGAAGTGAGGAGGTTTTGCTCGTTCTTTTCGCAAACACCACGGCTTACTGTACCTGATTCAGAAAGTGTGTTGCCTACACGGAAACCAACCATTGCATATTTGCCTGTAGAACCTTCGGGGAGTTCAGAGAGGAACTTACCCATTACCTGGAATGCGTCGCGATCGTAAAAGTCGTCGCAGTTCAATACAGCGAAGGGTTCCTTGATAACGTCCTTACCCATCATTACAGCGTGGTTAGTACCCCAAGGCTTCTGGCGATCTGCGGGGCATGTAAATCCTTCGGGAAGAGCGTCGAGTGCCTGGAATACGAGTTCGCAAGGAATCTTGCTTTCGTACTTCTTAAGAACGATGTCGCGGAAATCCTGTTCGAAGTCCTTACGGATAACGAATACCAACTTGCCGAAACCTGCGTTGATAGCGTCGTAGATACTGTAGTCCATGATTGTTTCACCATTAGGACCGAGCTTGTCAAGCTGCTTCAAACCGCCATAGCGGCTACCCATACCTGCAGCGAGGAGAAAGAGAGTAGGTTTCATGTTTAACTTAAGAATTAATATGTTTTGTAAGAAAAAATTAAATTGCTAATGTTGTTTTAAGGTTATAAGGTTATAAGGTTATGAGGTTTCAAGGTTTCAAGGTCTTAAGGTTATGAGGTTTCAAGGTTTTAAGGTTATAAGGTTATGAGGTTTTAAGGTCTTCATTCCGTAGGCCTGTTGTATTTGTACTCTATACTTTAACGAAGAGAACTTAAAACTTAAGAAGTTGAGCGCTTGCGAAACTACTGAATTAATTATTTATCGAGAGTGGTAGTTTTGTTTTGCCTGTCCAAAAAATCGTCCATAATTTTCAATCCCTGCTGCGTAGTGCATCCGCGCAAGTACGTAAAGACAGTGTTGAAGAGGATTTCGCGTGGTTGATACAACTGGGTCGTTGCATTTTGTTGCATAAGGTCGTGAAATCCTGTCATCATGTCGTAAACGAGTTCAGGGTTGATGTCATGGCGGAAGATTTTTTGTTTTTGTCCTTCCTTGATAGTGTTGATAGCCACGATGCGCTGTTGCTTTCTTCTTTCAGCAATGTGTTCCATGACTTTATCGAAGCGGTGTAAATCGTAGAAGAATGCCGGATTTACATTATCGATTTCATTGAATTTGAGCTCAAAATCGAATAGTATGACTTCAAGAATGTTGTTTGCTTTCGGAATAAATTCTGTAAGCCTTTCGTGGGTCCACTTTTCGATGGCTTTTATCCCCGTAAGCAAGAGCTCTTCTTTGTCGTTAAAAACTTCGTAAAGTGTGCGCTTTGAGATTGCAAGCGTATGTGCCAACTCATCCATCGTGACATTTTTGATGCCTCGTTCAAGGAATAGTTGCATTGCGGCTTTTATAATCTTGCCTTGCAACACTATGGGGTCGTTGGGGATTTTCATCTATTGGGATATGAATGTGGGTGCAATTATGTGAATAATTGTTTAGCAAAGTTACAAAATTTATAAATATCAGCATACGTTGTGGAGAAAACTTTCTATAAGAAACGTTTTTTTTGCACAAAATAGCATGTTTTGTGTTGTGAGAGTAGGAAAAAATGTATTTTTGCACCTCATTTTGGTAAATGCTCTGAATCAAAATTTTTGTATCATCATGACATGGTGTAGAATTAAAGGGCGTTGCCTATAACAAAAACTAAAACTATTATGGTGAAGATTACGAAGGAAGCAGCTTTGCTTTATCACTCTCAAGGAAAGCCAGGTAAGATTGAGATTGTTCCTACAAAACCTTATCGTACGCAGACCGACTTGTCGTTGGCTTACTCTCCAGGGGTTGCTGAACCCTGTTTGGAAATTCAGCAAAATCCTGACGATGCATACAAATATACGAACAAGGGAAATCTCGTTGCTGTGATTTCTAACGGCACGGCTGTGTTGGGATTGGGCGATATTGGCGCAATGAGCGGCAAGCCTGTAATGGAAGGTAAGAGCCTTTTGTTCAAAATTTATGCAGGCGTCGATGCTTTCGATATAGAAGTTGATGAGAAAGACCCCGAGAAGTTTATTCAGGCCGTAAAGGCAATTGCTCCAACATTTGGCGGTATTAATCTTGAGGACATCAAGGCGCCTGAATGTTTTGAGATAGAGCGTCGTTTGAAGGAAGAATTGGATATTCCTGTCATGCACGACGACCAGCATGGTACGGCTATTATTTCGTGTGCAGGGTTGATTAACGCACTGCTCGTTGCAGGCAAGAAGATTGAGGATGTAAAGATTGTTGTGAATGGTGCAGGCGCTGCTGCTATTTCGTGTACAAAACTCTATTGCGCTTTCGGTGCTCGTCACGAAAACATTGTGATGCTCGATTCAAAGGGGGTGATTTCAAAGGAACGCCCCGGTTTGAATGCACAAAAGTTGGAGTTTGCAACCTCACGCACGGATATTCACACCCTGGAAGACGCAATCAAGGGAGCCGATGTATTCGTAGGTCTCTCTAAGGGCAACGTGCTGACTAAGGATATGGTGCGCACAATGGCGGCTAAGCCTATTATCTTTGCGCTCGCTAATCCCGTTCCTGAAATTTCGTACGAAGATGCGAAGGAGGCATGTCCTGATGTGTTGATGAGTACGGGACGTACGGACTACCCTAACCAGATTAACAATGTAATTGGTTTCCCCTACATCTTCCGTGGAGCACTCGACACTGCTGCGACAGCTATCAACGAAGAAATGAAGATGGCAGCTGTACGCGCTATTGCCGACTTGGCGCGTCGTCCGGTGCCCGATATCGTCAACCGTGCATATCAGGTTCGTAACTTTACCTTTGGTCCCGACTATTTCATTCCCAAACCTGTTGACCCCCGTTTGATTACCGACGTATCAATGGCTGTGGCAAAGGCTGCTATTGAAAGCGGCGTGGCGCGCAAGGTGATTACCGACTGGCGTGCTTATCGTCAGCAGTTGCGCGAGTTGATGGGACAGGAAAGTAAGTTGACGCAAAACCTTTATGATACAGCAAGACTTTCGCCCAAGCGAGTGGTATATGCCGAAGGTACGCACCCCAAAATGCTTGAGGCTGCTGTAAAGTCTAAGGAAGAAGGAATCTGTAAGCCTATTCTTTTGGGTAACGACGTGCAAATTCGCCAAATTGCTGCTGAGATGGACTTGAATCTTGAGGGCGTTGAAATACTCAATCTTCGCGATGAAGCCAAGGCAGCCCCCATGCGTTTGCGCTATGCAGAAGTATTGGCAAAACGCAAGCAGCGCGAGGGATATACGCTTCAGGAAGCTATAGACAAGATGTATGAGCGCAACTACTTCGGTATGATGATGGTCGAAATGGGCGATGCCGATGCGTTTATCACAGGTCTTTACACAAAGTATTCAAATACGATTAAAGTGGCTCACGAAGTGATTGGCATTCAGCCCGGATACAACCACTTTGGCGCAATGCACATCATTAACTCGAAGAAGGGTGTTTACTTCATTTCGGATACACTTATCAATCGTCACCCCGACGCTGATACACTCTATGATATCGCAAAACTGACTGCGAATACGGTCCGTTTCTTCAATCGTACGCCCGTAATGGCGATGGTTTCGTATTCTAACTTTGGTACGGACAGTGTAGGTTCGCCCACATTGGTTCACAAAGTGATAGAGCGCATGCATACCGACTTCCCCGATTTGGCTATTGATGGCGAAATGCAGCTCAACTTTGCCTTTGACCGCGAACTTCGCGACGACCGTTATCCCTTTACACGTCTTAAGGGATTGGATGTAAATACGCTTGTGTTCCCCAACTTGACATCGGCTAACAGTAGTTATAAGATGATTAAGGGAATGTCGGAAGATTGCGAAGTGATTGGTCCGATTCAGATGGGGCTTAACAAGCCTATTCACTTTACCGACTTTGATAGTTCAGTGCGCGACATCGTGAATATTACCGCAGTTGCTGTTCTTGATGCAATCGTTTTGGAAAAGAAAACATCGGCTATCGAAGAATAATTGAATAGAATGTGGTATAGCTCTCAATAGAGAAATGGTTCATGTTCTAAACGGAAACAACCATTATCTTTGTTGTAAAGCTTTATATTTTACATTCTGAATAATTTAAAGGGTGTGCTAAGACTTGTAGTAAAAGTTTTGGCGCACTCATTATTTTTAATAGAAATGTGCGATTCATATTTTTATTGTTTAGGGTAGGGCTATTTAATTCCACTTTAAACCATAAAAACTCAAGCGTGCAAAACTGAGTGTCAAGGATGGTGAATATCTTTTCAGGGTGTTCGCCATCTTTCTTTGTATAAAAAAGTTTTGAGCGTTTCTTCTATCCGGATGAGCAAATGGTTGTGTAAAACTGAGATATTGTTATAGGTGCTGAAAATTTGTTACGGAATTGCCCAACCAATTATTATTTTTATGTAAATTTGCAAATTAGATAAGTCTGTGCCTGCAGTAGTGGGCATGAAGTTTTAAATATTTGTTTAGCATTTGTTTGCATGAATGATAAAACAACTGCGACGTTGCTCGAAGGGATCGTACTCCCTGAAGATCTTCGTCGGTTAGATATAAAGCAATTACCACAAGTGTGTGCAGAATTGCGTGATTTTATTTGGAAAGCACTCTCTTCCAATCCCGGACATTTGGCTTCGAGCTTAGGGACGATAGAGTTGACTGTTGCTTTGCATTATGTTTTCGATGCGCCTAACGACAGATTGGTTTGGGATGTTGGTCATCAGGCTTATGGTCATAAAATTTTGACAGGAAGACGCGAGCGTTTTGATACAAACAGAAAGTTGGGTGGTGTGAAACCTTTTCCTTCGCCTTTGGAAAGCGAGTATGATACGTTTGCTTGCGGTCATGCTTCGAATTCGATTTCTGCTGCGCTGGGTATGTCGACTGCGGCATTGCAGCAAGGCGACAAGCATCGCAAGGTTGTTGCCGTAATTGGTGATGGAGCAATGAGTGGCGGGCTGGCTTTCGAAGGTTTGAACAATGTGTCGGATACTCCCAACAATATGCTTATCGTGTTGAACGATAACAACATGAGTATTGACCGTGCTGTTGGCGGAATGAAGCATTACCTGATGCAACTTCAAACAAGTTCAACTTACAATCGTCTGCGCTTCAAGATTGCTCAGAAAATGACAGAGTGGGGTTGGCTTAACGAAAATAGGCGTAGAAGTATTCTGCGTTTCAACAATTCCGTGAAGGCTTTGCTCACAAATCAGCACAACGTGTTTGAGGGTATGAACATCCGTTATATTGGTCCGACGGATGGGCATGATGTAATTGCTTTGGTTCGCATTCTTCGTGAAATTAAGGATATGAAAGGTCCTAAACTTCTGCATCTTCATACCGTGAAAGGACGTGGCTTTAAGCAGGCTGAAAAGAATCCTACGATTTGGCATGCTCCAGGACTTTTCGATGCAGAGGATGGCGAGCGTATAAAACAACCTACTGAAGGTGTACCACCACGTTTCCAGGATGTATTTGGCGAAACGTTGTTGGAACTCGCTCGTACGAACAACAAGATTGTAGGTGTTACGCCAGCCATGCCTACCGGTTGCTCCATGAACATTATGATGAAAGCGATGCCCGAACGCACTTTCGACGTTGGTATAGCCGAAGGACATGCAGTGACGTTTTCGGCTGGTATGGCAAAAGAGGGCATGATGCCATTTTGCAATATCTATTCTTCCTTTGCACAACGAGCTTATGATAATATTATTCACGACGCAGCGTTGTTGAATTTGGACATGGTTATCTGCCTTGATCGCGCCGGACTTGTTGGCGAAGATGGACCTACGCACCATGGTGCTTACGACCTTGCTTCCTTACGCGCAATTCCAAACCTGACGATAGCTTCGCCCTATGATGAGCACGAGTTGCGCCACTTGATGTACACCGCACAATTACCGGGAAACGGCACTTTTGTTATTCGTTATCCCCGTGGCGGCGGAAAACTCGTAGATTGGCGTTGTCCCTTCAAGCAACTTGAAGTCGGAAAGGGCAGAATGCTCAAAGATGGCAATGATTTGGCTGTAATAAGTTTTGGTCCTATAGGTGTAATGGCAGCTGAGGCGATTGAGGAATTTGAGAAGACTCACCCTTCGCTTAAGATTGCACATTATGACTTACGCTTCATTAAACCTTTGGATACGGCAATGTTAAATGAAGTGGCAAGCCGTTTCAGTAAGGTAATAACGATAGAGGACGGTTGTTTGCAGGGCGGAATGGGTAGTGCTATTGTGGAAAATTTCTCAGACTTAGGTGCTGCGATTCGAATAGTTCGTATCGGCATTCCCGATAGATTTGTAGAGCATGGTAGTGTGCCCGAGTTATATCATCTTTGCAAAATGAGTAAGGAACATTTGTTGCAGAAGATGCAGGAATTGTGCCTTGGCGATAAATAAAAAATTATTCAGGTGAGAGATGGAAGATACGTTTTGATGCAGAAAGGCTGGTTCTTCCGTTTCAAACAAAACAGTTGTTATGAATATTGTCATAGCAGGTGCGGGTGCGGTCGGCACTCACTTGGCGCGTCTTTTAGCGCGCGAAAAACATAAGATTACGTTATTGGACGAAAATCCGTCGAGGCTCGAAGGGCTCAATAGCAATATGGATATCATGACACTGGTAGCAACGCCTACCAGTATCAGCGATTTGCGAGGTGCTGATGTTGAGAGTTCCGATTTGTTTATTGGTGTAACCCCCGATGAGGCGCGCAATCTCACAGCTTGTATGATTGCCAGTCGTTTGGGCGCAAAACTTACGGTAGCGCGTGTTGACAACAGTGAATATGTAACATCCGATTTCAGTAGTTTCTTTAAGGGAGTCGGAATTCACTCAATTGTTTATCCGGAAATGCTTGCCGGACGCGAAATCAGTCACGACATACAGCGTTCATGGGTGCGCCAATGGTGGGACTTCCAAGATGGAAAACTCATACTCTTAGGCGTAAAAGTACGTGAAAATTCTACGCTTATAAATAAGCCCCTAAAGGATGTTTGTAGTCCCGATGATCCTTATTTGATTGTAGCGCTCAAGCATGGAAGCGAAACGCTCATCCCGCGTGGTATGACCTGCATAACGCCGGGCGATGTCGTTTATTTTATGACGACGCCCGAAAATATCGATACGATTAAAGAGTTGGCAGGAAAGGTAGGTTATAAGGAAGTAAAAAATGTGATGATGCTCGGAGGTAGTTCAACTGCGATTTATGCTATCAAGAATCTGCCTAAGCATATCAACGTAAAGATTTTTGAAACCGACCCCAAACGCGTAGAGGAATTGGCTAATATATTTATTGAGGACATTGATAATGGGCGTATCACGTTGTTGCAAGCTGATGGTCGCGACATTAATCTGTTGCAAGACGAGAATATAGCGCATACGCAGGCCTTTGTTGCAACGACCGAAAATGCCGAAACCAATATCCTTGCTTGTTTGGCAGCAAAGCGACTTGGCGTGCAGAAAACGGTGGCAATGGTCGAAAACTCCGACTATATAGGTATGGCAGAGAGCTTGGATATTGGTACAATCATCAATAAGAAAACTTTTGCAGCAAGCCATATTTATCAGATGCTCCTCAAGGCGGATGTTGAGTCGCTGAAATCACTAACGATTGCCAATGCCGACGTAGCAGAAATCAAGGTGTTGAAAGGAAGTAAAGTTTCCAAAAAACTTGTTCGCGATTTACGGTTGCCTATGAATACGAACTTAGGTGGGTATATTCGAGATGGGAAGTGCGAATTGATTAATGGTAACACACAACTGAAGGAAGGCGATATTGTCGTAGCTTTCTGCATTGAAGACGGTATCTACAAACTCGAAAAATTCTTTTCTTCTTCCTCTTTCTTAGGAGGTTTGGTGAATTAATGAAACTTTCTGCAGAGTTAAAATTTTGCAAATATTAAGAACATCTATCGATGATAAATATTCGTCTGTTTGCGCAAGTCGTAGGTTCGCTCTTGTTTCTTGAAGCATTTTTGATGCTCACGGCACTGGGAGTTGGGATATACTATGATGAAACAAACTATTTCACCTTCGGACTTCCGATAGCAATAGCTTTGCTTCTTGCTATCCTATGCAGAAACCTTGGACGTGGTGCTGTAAATAAGTTAGGACGTCGCGATGGGTTTTTGATACTTTCTTCCACGTGGGTCATTTATTCTTTATTAGGAATGCTCCCGTTTCTCGTGGGCAGACATTTAACCAATGTTTCTGCGGCATTTTTTGAATCAATGTCGGGGTTTACAACTACCGGTGCAAGCGTATTTACGCAGATTGATGCTTTGCCCCACTCCATATTGTGGTGGCGCAGCTTGATGCATTGGATAGGAGGGATGGGTATCGTTTTCTTTACAGTCGCTTTTTTGCCCATGTTGGGTTCGGGCGACCAACAATTGTTTTCTGCCGAATCTACTGGTTTGAAAATAGGTAAACTTCATCCGAAGATTACGACTACGGCACGTTGGTTATGGAGTCTTTATCTGTTGTTGACGTTATCGTGTATTGGTGCTTACCATCTTGGAGGTATGACCCTATTTGACGCCGTGAACCACGGACTTTCAACCGTAGCAACAGGTGGATTTTCAACGCATCAGGATAGCATTGCTTACTTTCAGAGCAGTCGCATAGAGTGGATAGCAACGCTGTTTATGTTCATGTCGAGCATCAACTTTGCTTTGCTTTATCTTTTCTTCGTGAAACGAAGGTTTCGTGAAGTCGTCAAGGATGGCGAATTGCGCTTCTTCTTCAGTATTATCTGGCTGTCGGTTTTGTTTACAACGGTCGTACTGATTTTTTATCACAACGAATCGTTTGTAGAAGCTTTGCGCAAAGCGACATTCACAGTCGTTTCGCTTAGTTCTACAACTGGGTTTACTACTGAGAACTTTATGCTTTGGCATCCGTGCGTACTTCTTCTGACGCTTGCTATCAGTGCGATGGGCGCTTGTGCGGGTTCTACCAGTGGTGGTATTAAAGCGGTGCGATTGCTTACAGCCTATAAACTTGCATTGTGCGAGTTTCGTCGCATGCTTCATCCGCGTGCCGTTTTTCCATTGCGCATCAATAATAAGATTATTACGAGCGAAGTAGGACGCACCGTTTTCGTATACTGTGCCATCTGCTTTTTTCTTATCTTCGTCGGAACTATTATTTATGTAGCGATGGGTTACACGATGCTTGATGCCGTCAGCCTTTGCATTACGTCGTTTAGCAATGTAGGTCCGGGCATCGGCCATCAAATAGGTCCGCTCGATGCGTGGAACACAATTCCCGATGGCGGTCTATGGTTGAGTTCTCTTCTGATGCTCGCAGGCCGATTAGAGATTTTCTCCTTGATGCTTCCTTTCTTCCCAGATTTTTGGAAGGATAAGTAAAAATGGAGTGTTTTTAGTAGACGAGGAGACAAGTAAACGAGTAGACGAGATGGTTAGACTCGAGCGCTTGTATACACACTGCACAACCTTATAACCTTAAAATTTCAGAAACGAAGTGACCTTTAAGACCTTAGAGACCTCACAACCTCAAACTCTTAAAACCTCATAGCCTTACAACCTCATAACTTCACAACCTCATAATTAAACAATAATGAAAAAAATTGCATTGACTATGTTTCTTGCTACTTCATTAGCAGCTTGTAACGCTCCTGAAACGACTACTGAGGGTGCGTTTAATTACACGGACGAAAAGTTTGCAGACATTCAGATGCTCCGTTACAAAGTTGACGGATTCGAACAACTCGATTTGAAACAACAAACACTGATTTACTATCTCAGCGAAGCTTCTCTTGCAGGTCGCGACATTTTGTTTGACCAAAACGGTCGCTACAACTTGCGCATTCGCCGTATGTTGGAAACTGTTTATACGGACTATCAGGGCGACTGCGAAACGGAGGACTTTAAGAATATGGTAACTTATTTGAAGCGCGTATGGTTCTCCAGCGGCATTCACCATCATTATGGATGCGAAAAGTTTATCCCCGAATTTTCTCAGGATTTCTTCCGCGAAGCTTTGAAGAGTGTTGATGCTTCAAAGTTGCAATTGGCAGAAGGACAGACTGTCGATCAACTTTGCGATGAAGTTTTCCCCGTAATCTTTGACCCTGCTGTTATGGCAATGCGCGTCAATCAGAAGGATGGCGAAGACCTTGTGCTCACCTCTGCTGCCAATTATTATGGCGAGGGCGTTACGCAGGCTGAGGCTGAAGCCTTTTATGCTAAAATGAAAAAGCCTGGCGACCCACGTCCTATTATGTATGGCATGAACAGCCGTTTGGAAGAAGGTAAGGATGGCAAACTTTACGAAAACACATGGAAGGTAGGTGGACTCTATGGACAGGCTATCGAAAAGGTGGTTTACTGGCTTGAAAAGGCACAACCTTTTGCTGAAAACGAAAGTCAGGCAAATGTTATCGCACGCCTTATTGATTATTACCGTTCGGGCGACCTCAAAACTTTTGACGACTACAGCATCCTTTGGTTGCAGGACACGCTCAGCCAGGTTGACTTTGTCAATGGTTTCACCGAAAGTTATGGCGACCCTTTGGGTATGAAGGCATCATGGGAAGCGCTCGTCAATTTCAAGAATATTGCTGCTACTGAGCGTGCTGAGAAGTTAAGTCTTAATGCACAGTGGTTTGAAGACAATGCACCTATTGCCGACGAGTATAAAAAGGAAGAATGCAAGGGAGTTTCCGCTAAGGTCATTACAGCAGCCATCCTTGCAGGCGACCTCTATCCTTCAACAGCCATCGGTATCAACCTTCCCAACTCCGACTGGGTTCGTCGTGACTACGGTTCGAAGAGTGTAACAATCGCTAACCTCACGAGCGCTTATGCCGAAGCTTCTGCAGGTAGCGGAATGAATGAAGAATTCGTTCTCGATGATGCTACGCGCGAATTAATTAAGCAGTACGGACATGCTTGTGACGATCTCCACACTGACCTCCACGAATGTCTTGGTCATGGTTCAGGCAAATTGGCACCCGGTGTAGATAGTGAAGCGCTCAAGGCTTATAGTTCAACTATCGAAGAAGCACGTGCCGACCTCTTCGGACTTTACTATGTGGCAGACGATAAGATGGTGGAATTAGGTCTTACACCCAATGCTGAAGCCTATAAGTCGCAGTACTACACATACATGCTGAATGGTTTGATGACTCAGCTCGTTCGCATCAAGCCCGGGTTCACGATTGAGGAAGCCCACATGCGCAACCGTCAGCTCATTGCACGCTGGGCATACGAGCATGGCAAGGCAAACAATGTTGTTGAATTCATTCAGCGCGACGGCAAGACCTACGTACAGATTAACGACTACGAAGCGCTCCGCACGCTCTTTGGCGAATTGCTCCGCGAAATTCAGCGTATCAAGAGTACAGGTGACTTCCAAGCAGCACGCGAAATCGTAGAAACCTATGCCGTAAATGTTGATGCCGAACTCCACAGGGAAATTCTCGAACGCTACGCTGCGCTCAACCTTGCACCTTACAAGGGCTTCATTAACCCCGTTTACACTGCTACTTACGACGAAGCAGGCAATGTAACAAAGGTCGAAATCGACTACACAGAAGGTTACGACGAGCAAATGCTTCGCTACTCTCGAGATTATAACTTCCTTCCCGATGTAAACTAAAAATTAAATGAAAAATGAAAAAGGAGACTGCGAACCTGATGAGCCAACAATGAATAAAGAATCATCCGGTATTTTCTCACATGTCGTCCGCAAGGCTTTCTCCTTTTTCCTTTCTCTTTTTTTTAATTTTAATTATGAAAACGATTCTTATAACAGGTGGCGCAGGCTTTATTGGCAGCCATGTAGTGCGCCTTTTTGTCAACAAATATCCCGATTATCAGATTATTAATCTCGATAAGTTGACGTATGCCGGCAATCTCGAAAACCTTAAGGACATCGAGCATGCGCCCAACTATTCGTTCGTAAAGGCAGATATTTGCGACTTCGACACAATTTATGCACTCATGCAAGAGCGCAACGTGACGGGCATTATCCACCTCGCAGCCGAAAGCCATGTTGACCGTTCCATCAAGGATCCCTTTACCTTCGCACGCACCAATGTCATGGGCACGCTCTCCCTCCTGCAGGCTGCAAAGCTGTATTGGGAGTCGCTCCCCGAGGGCTATGTGGGCAAGCGCTTCTACCACATCTCTACTGACGAAGTCTATGGCGCCCTTCAACTCAGCCATCCCGAAGGCATTACGCCTCCCTTTACGACGACAGCCTCTTCTGGCGAGCACCATTTGGCTTATGGCAAGGATTTCTTCTACGAAACTACGCCCTACAATCCCCATTCACCCTATAGTGCGAGCAAGGCAAGTTCTGACCACTTCGTGCGCGCCTTCCACGATACGTATGGCATGCCCACCATCGTCACCAATTGCTCCAACAATTACGGTCCCTATCAGTTCCCCGAAAAGCTCATCCCTCTTTTCATCAACAACATTCGTCAGCGCAAGCCGCTGCCTGTTTATGGCAAGGGCGAAAATGTGCGCGACTGGCTCTACGTAGTTGACCACGCACGCGCCATCGACCTCATCTTCCACCAAGGCAAGGTGAACGAAACTTACAACATCGGTGGTTTCAACGAATGGAAGAACATCGACATTATTCATGTCATCATTAAGACCGTTGACCGTCTTCTCGGCAATCCCGAAGGCCATTCGCTCGATCTCATCACGTATGTCACCGACCGTGCGGGCCACGACCTTCGCTATGCTATTGACTCCACAAAACTCCAGCGCGAACTCGGTTGGGAACCTTCACTGCAGTTTGAGGAAGGCATAGAGAAAACTGTTCGCTGGTATCTCGACAACGAAGAATGGATGCAGCGCATCACGAGCGGCGCCTACGAACAATACTATGCTGAGATGTATGCTAATCGTTAAAAACATATACAGCAAATAAAAATAAAAAAGCCCGGAAATCTGTGAGATTGCAGATTCTCCGGGCTTTTGTTTTTTCAAAAATAATAAATCTGAAATTTCGTTTTCACTCTTTTCGTGCATTTCAGATTTTGGCTCTAAAACTGGTCTCACAAAAACTGCATTTTTTGGAAAGTGATAGATAGCAAAAGAGGGTGCGAAACTGTTAACTTTTGTAAAAACAGCTCGAAATGCAGATTTGGAGATCGCCGATTTTCATTGTATATTTGCATAAAGTTAAAGGAGGGCACCGCTGCTCTCCTTTTTTTGTACCTTTCTCCTGAAAATTTCCTTTGAAGAAGGATTTTTTTCCTTTTAAGTAGGAAATTTTTCCTTTGAAGAAAAACTTTTTTCTTTTGAAGAAGGAAAAATTTCCTCGATTTTCCGAAAAATTTTGTTAAACCTCCTGAGAATTTCTTAACAGAAGTTAAAGTTTTAAACTTTTTTACTTTTTGATCAGTGTTAAGGGATGTTAAAATTTTTAACAAAGCATTTTGTCAAAAAATTAGTAGGCGAGCGATGAAAATAAGAAATGAGACTGCGTAGCTGATGAGTGTAAGCGAATAAATGAGAGACCATCCGGATTGCTAACCTTAAAACCTCACAACCTCATAACCTCAAGACCTCATAACCTCATAACCTTAAGACCTCATACCCTCAGTATGTTTTATAGGTTAAATTCTCAAGTTTTATTTCTTGACATCCTGTTTCCACTCACCGTCAACTAAAATCATGTTGAGTTTTTCGTTGTCCTTGCTGCCGTTGCCGTAAGTGATTTCGAATTGCACTGTAGCCTTCTGACCGTCTGCAGAGATTTCTTCGTTGAGCAATGTGTAGGACTCAATATTGCCTTTCTTTTCGTACATCTTGTCGCCCTTTTGCTGTAACATTGATACAAGTCCTTCTTTGGTTTGCTGTACGTCCTCAGCTGTTTTGCCTTGGATGTTCATTGTTTCAACGAAGGCTTCGTAGTCTTTGTTTTTTAGGAGTTCAATGCAGTTTGCTGCTGCATCAGCGGGGGTAGGTGAACCGCATGATGTGAATGCAAAAGTTACAATCATGCATACGAGGGTTAGAAATAACTTTTTCATAGTAAATAAAGATTGTGCGAAGTGAGTCAACAACAGCGGGACGAGCGAAATGCTGTGACCGTAGTTTGTATGTCTCATCGCGGGGTGAATAATAAAAGAGAACTTATGATTTGCTAAAGTGTGTGTGTCAATAGGGTGGGGCGAGTTAGTAGTTTTAAAGTTCAGTGCTTGCAACGTATTTTTAGTAGGTAAATACCGACTTTAATTGTTTGTTGGCATAGATATCAGCAGGCATGATGACTTTTGTGTGCAGACCGGGGATGTTGATTGTCGTGATGCGCTCTTCTGCGAGGTTTATTCCTACTTTTTGGTAGAGATGTTGTAATAATTCGGTGCAGTAGAGTTGGGTGGTGTCTTGCAGGTTGTATTGGTGGTCAAAGTCTGTTCCTACTTTGTTGAGTGCGAGTTGACTTAATGAGATTCGCTGGATCGAGTCGAGCGGCAAGCGTATTACGGCGCCGCGTGTTGCATTTTCGGGGGCAAAGAACTCGGAAACAGTTTCTATTCTGACGACGTCCGTTCCTTGTTGGGTAGGGTGTGAGCCCGGAACAGCGTGCACTACCATTAATCCATTGCCAGTGTTAACAAGCATGCCGACATGCGAGTAGTTGCCGTGTGGATCGTTGTAGAGTACGAATTCGCTTGTCAACCCTTCACCGCGCCTGAATACGATGTCGCCTGCTCGAAATGTTTTGGTCGGCAATGCGATTCCAGGTTTTGTCTCGGTGGTGCATTGCGTAAACAAGTTTGTCAAGGCGAAGTATAATAATATAATGAGTAAGTGTCGTAGCATAGTGCGCGTGCGTAATGGGCAAAGAACTATTTTCCGATAAGAAAAATTGCAGAGGTGGCGACGATTTCTGTTCTTATTTTGCGAATGTAGGCTATTTTTTTTAGATAATGAATACTTTTAGGAAATAAAAGTTAAAAAACAGGTCTGTTTTGTCCATTTCGGATACAGTGTGCTGTGTAGAAGAAGGTTTAGTGAGATGATTTTCGTTTCATTAAAACATTCTGTATATATCGCTTATTTTAACTTTTAAAGAGCACTAAGTTCTATAAACAAAAACGATGTGCCACAGGAGAGTGACACACCGTTTTTATTTGATTGTTGTCGTATACAACAGCTTTTATTAGCAGAGCGATGCGATGAATTCCTGCATTTCTGCCTGGTGAGCTTCTACGCTCTGGAGGAGCTTGAACTGCGCCTTTGAGCGAACGAGGTTGTGGTCGGCATACTGTGTTTTGTAGTATGTGTCGCCATTGATGTAGTCAGCCAAGAAGCGCACTGTCTGCATGTAGGGGAAGAGCGCTGCTGCGTAGGGGAGGTTTTCAACTTCGATGGGAGTGATGAACGATGCTGCCGACTTGAGGTAACCCTTAGCGAACGACTTGAAGATTTCCATGTTGAAGTTCACGTTGTCGAGGTCCTTGTCGTCTTCCTTGCCTGTGTTGGCTGCTGAGCGGAGATAGTCGCCAAAGTCAGAGAAGATGAAGTTGGGCATCACTGTGTCGAGGTCGATTACGCAAAGTACGTTGCCCTGCTTGTCGAAGAGGATGTTGTCCACCTTAGTGTCGCAGTGGCAGATGCGCTTGGGGAGCTTACCTTCGCGGTGGAGGCGTTCGCCCTTGCACATTTCTTCAGCACGCTTTTCGAGTTCGTCAACAAGCCACTGTACTTCAGCGAGGCGTCCAGCCTTGTTTTCTGCTACGGCTTCGCGGAGCTGCTTGAGGCGGAATTCCATGTTGTGGAAGTCCTTGATGGTTTCGCCCAATGCTACGGGAATGTCGGCGAGCATAGCCTGGAAGTTACCGAATGTTTCGCCCACGATGTTTGAAGTTTCGGGAGTTACGGCAGTCATCGACTCTGTTTCGGGGATGAATACCATTACGCGCCAGTACTTTTCGCCGTCGAAGTAGTAGTACTTGCCATCCTTTGCAGGAACGAAGCTAAGCACCTTGCGGTCGATGTCGGGTGTGCCTGCAGCTTCGAGCTTTGCGCGGATATGTGAAGTCACAGCAACGATGTTGTTCATGAGCATATCAACATCGGGGAAGATGGCATTGTTGACGTGCTGGAGTACGTAGTCGGGGGCATCGCCTTCGGTCTTTACGCGATAAGTGGTGTTGATAAGACCATTGCCGAGGGGTGCTACTTCGATTACATTTCCCTGGATGTTGAATTGCGAAACGATTGCGTTCATTGGAGTATAGTTTTAAGTGATTAATAAATTTCGTTGGTAAACCCTCGCCGAGGGCGACTGTCGTTAGCGCAGTTGCTGAAGCGAGCAACTCGCTATGCAAGGCAAAGTTAGCATTTAAATTTAATACGTGACAATAAAAATCAGAAAAATCCGTGGTTGAGTCTTTACAATTTTTATATTTATGTAGGGTGTATTCTTTTGAATATATCTGTGTGATGGTTGGTTTCTGCAGGTATGTTGGTCGGTTTTGGTGTTGTAGAACTTAATTTTTTGTGAAATAGACGATAGTTGTTTATAATATTTGCGTATTTTTGCCGTTAATTACGAATAGGGGATTTTTAGAGTATTATGATTTAGCAATCATTTAAATTTTGAGAGTCTGTACTTTCTAAGTTTAATTTTAAACCTTGAAGTCCCTTTGACATGAAACTTTAAAAGTACTGATAATATATATATGATTGACTATATACGTGGTGAATTGGTAGAGTTGATGCCCGCCATGGCGGTGGTAGAAGCATGCGGCGTGGGATATGCGCTCGCCATCAGTTTGCAGACTTACACGCAACTTCAGGGACAGAAGCAGGTGAAACTTTATGTTTACGAAGTGATACGCGAGGATGCGCACTTGCTTTACGGATTTGGTACACGACGCGAGCGCGAGTGTTTTGAGTTGCTTATTTCGGTTTCGGGCATTGGAGGGCAGACAGCACGCATGTTGCTCTCGGCATTTTCGCCGGCAGAACTTGCTGCCTTTGTGCGAGATGAAAATGTAGCAATGATTAAAAGCGTGAAGGGCATAGGCCCCAAGGCGGCGCAGCGAATTATTCTCGATCTGAAGGATAAGATGCCATTGGACATGGCAGTAGATGGCAGTGGGGCGACGTCGGCAAGTGCGGAAGTCGTGGCTCCTCCCGAAGTTGTGAAGGAAGCTGTAGCAGCGCTGACAATGTTAGGATTTGCGCCAGCTCCAACGCAGAAAGTCGTACTCAAAATCGTGAAGGACGATGCCACTTTGCCCGTAGAGCAAATCATTAAGCAGGCGCTCAAAATGCTGTAGTCAGCGGCATTGGTCAGGAAAAAATATGTTAGGACGGAATTTAGGATAGTAGGAAGGAGGAGTTGGCTTTGAATTCATCTTCATGGCGACGGCTTGGCAACTATCATTTTGCATCTTGAAAAGTTTGAAAATCAGAAGTAAATATACGTTCACCCTTAAGTATGGTTTCATCGTGCTATGCTTTATTGTGGCTCTGTCGATTGCGGCAGAGCCTTTGGCGGTTGTGGCGAATGTAGAGCAGGTCGTAGCTGATTCGGCCGCTGTAGATACGGTAGCCAAAGCGCGTTTTGGGGTGAAGAAGACATCGGCAGAAAATGTTGAGGATAAAAAATACACCTCGGACCTGCGCGACCCAGAGAATCTGAAAACGCAGGTAGAATACGACGAGGCTACGGGGACGTATCGCTATGGCACGAAGTTGGGCGAAGAATGGTTGACGCCTCCTTTCTTTATGTCGAGCGATGACTATCTGAAATGGCAGTCGGAGCGTACAAGCAAAAAATATTTTCGAGATAAGAACAAGGAAGAATATCGCGCTAAGGGAAAGGAAAAATTTGACTTTACCGATATGAAATTCAACCTCGGTCCGCTTGAAAAGATTTTCGGACCAGGCGGTGTGCGCATTAAGACAACCGGTTCGGCAGAGCTGAAGATTGGTGCAAATATGCGCAACGTAGATAATCCTTCGCTCTCGGAAGAAAATCGTAAGGTATTTAGTTTTGATTTTGAAGAAAAGATAAATCTGAATCTTAATGGTAAGGTAGGTGATAAAGTCAATATGGACTTTAATTACAATTCCGATGCTACCTTTACGTTTGATACGCAGAGTCTTAAATTGCGATATGAGGGTAAGGAGGACGAGATTGTAAAACTTGTCGAAGCCGGAAATGTGAGTCTTCCTACCAATTCGTCATTGATACGCGGAGCGTCGTCGCTCTTCGGTGTTCGCGCTGACTTTCAGTTTGGTAAACTCAAGTTGCAGTCGGTTATTTCTCAGAAGAAGTCTTCTACAAGTTCTGTCAGTTCGAAGGGAGGCGTGCAGCTCACGGATTATGAACTGGCAGTAGCGGATTATGATGAAAACCGCCACTTCTTCCTGGCGCACTTTTTCCGCAATCGCTACGACGATGCGATGAGCCATTTGCCCAACGTGATGAGTGGCGTGAAGATTAATCGTATCGAAGTGTGGGTGACCAATAAGTCGGGGGCAACAACGAATATCCGTGATATTGTAGCATTTACCGATATGGCAGAAGCCGGTGTTTACAATCCTGCATTGTGGGCATCAGCAGGTTCTCAGCATCCGCATAATGCTGCCAACACGTTGTATGCTAAAGTTTCAGGATGGCTGGCGGAAGGACGCGAGGTGACGCAGATTGCTCCCGTTCTGGATGCGCAAGGACTGGTGGGTGGTGAGGACTACGAAAAGTTGGAGAATGCCAAACTGCTTACAGCTAACGAATATGAGGTAAATCAAACGTTGGGTTACATCTCTTTGCGCACAGCGCTTCAGCCTGACCAAGTGCTGGCGGTAGCATTTGAATATACCTACAATGGACAGCTCTACCAGGTAGGTGAATTTTCTACCGACATACGCGAAACGGATAAGAGCCTTTTTGTCAAGACCCTTAAGAATACTGCCAACACTCCGCAGATGCTCAACTGGGACTTGATGATGAAGAATGTTTATTCGCTGGGATCGACATCTGTGCAGAAGGATAAGTTCAGACTCGATATTAAATATTTGAGTGATACGTCGGGTGTTTATCTTGCCTATCTTCCTGAACCCGGATTAAAGGACAAGCGTTTGCTCCAGTTGCTCGGACTCGACCGTTTGGATAATAATAATCGACGAAATCCGAATGCTTATTTCGACTTCGTGGATGGATTTACCATTGATGCTTCGACCGGTCGAATTTTCTTCCCCGTTGTAGAACCTTTTGGCGAATATATGCGCAAGGTGATAGGTAATGACGCCGTAGCCGACCGCTATGTGTTCCAGGAACTTTATGACTCAACAAAAATAGTAGCTAAGCAATTTGCCGAAAAGGATAAGTTTATCATCACCGGACAGTATAAGGCATCCAAAGCCAATGAGATTTCGCTCGGCGCAATGTATATACCCGAGGGTTCGGTAGTGGTTTCGGCAGGAGGGGTTACGCTGACCGAAGGTGTTGACTACACCGTAGATTATACCTCAGGGATAGTGCGTATTCTGAATCAAAGTATTCTCGATGCTGGTACCAATATTGACGTTTCGCTCGAAAGTAATTCAAATTACGGAATGCAGCGCAAAACGATGTTTGGTGTTAACTTCCAGTACGACTATTCTAAAGATTTTCAGTTTGGAGGTTCGTTCTTACACTTGGGCGAAAAACCGCTTACTACGAAAGTGGCAATGGGAAGTGAACCTTTGAACAATACGATTTGGGGGCTCAATTTTGCTTGGAAGAAGGAGAGTCAGTGGCTCACGAATATGATCGACAAACTCCCCTTGTTGAGTTGTAGTGCTCCGTCGTCTGTTCAGTTGTCGGGTGAGTTTGCACAACTCATCGCTGGCAAGAATTCAGATTCGCAGGGCAATGCTTCATATATTGATGATTTCGAGAATTCGGAAAGTTCTATCGACGTTTCCAATCCTAAGGAGTGGGTGCTCTCGAGTGTACCTTCTATGTTCCCCGAAAGCCAGTTGAGCAACGATGTGCGTGCGGGTTACAATCGTGCGCTCTTTGCGTGGTACTATATTGACCCACTCTTTACGCGCAGGTCTTCATCGCTGACGCCCGGACATATCAAGGGTGACCTCAAGCAACTCTCAGACCCTGATGTACGTGAAGTCTATCAGTCAGAACTTTTCCCCAATAAGTCGATTAATTATAAGGAGTCGGCAACGTTGAATGTGCTCAATCTTGCCTACTATCCCGACCAGCGCGGACCTTATAACCTCGACCCCAATCTTGATGCCAACGGTCGTTTGTCGGCGCCGCGTACAAGATGGGGTGGCATGATGCGTCGCATAGATAATAGCGACTTTGAAGCCGCTAATATCGAGTATATCGAATTTTGGATGATGGACCCCTTTATCAAGGCACGCGAAGAAGGAACAGACCTTTCGGGTGAACTTTATATCAATCTTGGAGAAGTTTCGGAAGACGTGCTCCGCGATGGACTTAAGTTCTGTGAAAGTAGCATGCCAACGGATGGAATCAATACCTTCGTTGAGAACAATTGGGGGCGTGTTTCGTCAACCAACAGCACGGTGTATGCCTTCAATTCAGCGGGTAATACGCGCGGAATTCAGGACGTAGGTTACAATGGTCTTACGTCTGAGCAAGAGCGTACTTATCCTGCTTATCAGGAATATCTGCAACAGGTGCAGGCACGTGTGCGCCCTGAAGTTTACGATTCGATATGGGCATCGCCATCGGGGGATAAGTATCACTATTTCAGAGGTTCGGATTATGATGCGCTACAGGTTTCTATCAAGGATCGTTATCGCTACATCAATAATCCTAACGGCAACTCTGTGGCAAGCGAATTTTCACCCGAATCCTACAGTACAACGTATAAGACAACACCTGATGTCGAAGATATCAATCAGGACTATACGCTGAACGAATATGAAAAATATTTCCAGTATCGTGTGAAGATTGTGCCTTCGGAGATGGAAGTGGGCAGAAATTATATCGTAGATAAGCGTGTGGCTTCGGTAAAGACGCGCGATGGTGTGACGAACGATGTGGCATGGTATTTGTTCCGTATTCCACTTTCAGATTACGAAAAGCGACAGGGAAATATTTCCGATTTTTCGAGCATACGTTTTATGCGTGTATTCATGACGGGCTTTGAACGTCCTGCTGTTTTGCGTCTTGCTACGTTGGAACTTGTTCGTGGCGACTGGCGCGTGTACGACCGTTCGCTCTATGCCGGTCAATCACCTGCTGCCAGCGGAGATCTGAAAGTGTCGGCTGTAAGTTTTGAGGAAAACAATGAGAAGACTCCTGTTAACTACGTGCTTCCTCCTGGAATTTCGCGCGTAATCGACCCCGGTCAGCAGCAAGTGTTGCAGAATAATGAGCAATCGCTTGCAATGGTAGTCGAAAATCTTTCGACAGGCGATGCACGTGCCGTTTATAAGCACGTAAGTCTTGACCTTCGCAGGTATCGCCATTTGCAAATGTTTGTTCATGCCAATGCCCTTGTAGGCGATGAGTCGCTCGAGGATGGCGATATGAGTGTGTTTGTGCGTCTCGGTTCGGACTACAAGAATAATTTCTACGAGTACGAAATTCCGCTTAAATTGACGCCAGCAGGATTGTATGCTTCTTCGACCCAGGGCCGTGAAGCTGTTTGGCCCTACGAAAATATGCTCGACATCGACCTTTCGGTGCTCACAGATGTTAAGCGCAACCGCAATCGCCAGAAGGCACTTGGTATGGCAAGTTTTTCAGAAGTCTATGCCGAGTATGATGCAGCCAATCCTAATAATAAGATTAGCGTGATGGGTAATCCGACTTTAGGCGAAGTGCGTACTATCATGATTGGTGTGCGCAACAATGCTCGTGGTGTGCGCAGCGCTGAAGTGTGGGCTAACGAATTGCGCTTACAGGAGTATGCCAACGAAGGTGGTTGGGCTGCTAAAGCCGCGATGAACCTTAAATTGTCGGATGTAGCTACCGTCAATGCTATGGGACACATGGAGACCGTTGGTTTTGGCGGACTCGAAGAAACCGTGGCACAGCGCCGTGATGATGATTTCTATGAGTACAGTGTTACAGCCAACGTTCAGCTCGGACGTTTCTTGCCCGAAAAAGTAAAGCTGACAGCACCATTGTATTATAGTTTTAGCAAGCAGGTAAGTTCGCCAAAGTACAATCCGCTTGATACGGACATGACGATGGACGATGCACTCGCAGGTTGTGCTAATGCACACGAACGCGATTCTGTGCGTAACATCGCAGAAAAGGTTGTTGAAAACAAAAACTTCTCGCTCTCCGGTGTGCGTTTTAACATCTCAACGAAGAATACGCCAATGCCTTACGACCCTGCCAATTTCTCAGTGTCGTATGCATACAGCACGAAGAACACAACCGGCGAAACAACCGTTTGGGAGAAAAATCAGCAATGGAAATTCAATTTCAGCTATTCGTATTCTCCGAACTTCAAACCGATAGAACCGTTTAAGAAGAGCAAGAATAAGTCGCCTTGGTTTAAGATTGTAAAGGACTTCTCTTTGAACTATGTTCCGCAGAATGTAACTTTCAATGCCGACCTCTCGCGTAGTTATTATGAAATGCAGGAGCGCGATATGGAGAATCTTGATAATAAATCTCTTCCCTTGACTTGGTCGAGCGATTTCTTCTACAACAGAAATTTCTCGCTTAGATGGGACATTACCAAGAATATTCAAACAAACTTCAGTTCGGCTACAAATGCAGAAGTTGAGCAACCTTATACGCCGGTCAACAAGGCGCTCTATCCCGATGCTTATGCAGCGTGGAAAGACTCTGTTTGGACCAGTATCAAGCATATGGGTACTCCGCTAACGTACCAGCAGCAGTTTAGTCTCTCCCTCAAATTGCCTATCAATAAGTTGCCCATCTTTGATTGGGTGACAACTTCGGCAACTTATTCTGCTTCGTACAACTGGACACGCGGTGCAGATTTGAATGATGGAACTTCTTTGGGAAATACGATTGCCAATTCGCGCAACGTGAATCTAACAGGAGCTCTCAATATGGAAACGCTCTACAACCACTCTAAGTTTCTTAAGAATGTGAATAAGAAGTTTGCGGCGAATTCGCGTAAATCTACAAAGGCACCCGAGAAGAAAGGTTTCTTGCAAGAGATAACGTTGAAGCCCGACACGACGATGGTGTTGAAGCACAATCAGCGAAGTAAGAAACTGCGTGTGACTGCCATTCGTCCTGATGGTTCGAAATACCAAATCCGCTACAAGGTGATTGATAACAACAGTGTCGAAATCCTTACGCGCGACACGGCTCGCATCAAACTGGCAATCAATCCTCGCAAACCGCTCGAACAGCAGTGGTGGTACAAGGCGGCAGAGCGAACAACGCGTGTACTTATGGCTGTGCGAAAGGTGAACATCAGTTACAAAAACACCTTTAACCTCTCTGTTCCCGGATTCTTGCCCAATGTGGGCGATATGTTTGGTCAGCGGAGTGGGGGAGGACTTGCTCCCGGTCTTGATTTCGCTTTTGGTTTTGCCGACGAGGGTTACGTAGCGAAGGCTGTGCAGCGTGGTTGGTTGCATTGTTCCGATAGTATCGTGACGCCTGCGGCTTCGAGCCAGACGGAAGATTTCCAGATAAAGGCAACTTTGGAACCATGGCCAAGTGTTAAAATCGACCTTACAGCATCCCACAATCGCAATAAGTCGCAGAGCATACAATATATGTATGCAGGAATGCCAACAACGCAGACTGGGTCGTTCTCGATGACTACAATTTCTATTGGTTCGGCATTCGAGGGAGTTGGTTCTGCAGGCAATGGTTATCGCAGTGCAACGTTCTCAAAGTTTGTAGGGTTGCTCGATAAGTATCGTGCTAAGGCAGAAGCTCGCTACACAGGTGCCATCTATCCAACGGGCACCTCGCTTGCTGGGCAGGAGTTCGACGTAGCAAACGGTGGTGTGAGTCCTTATGCTTCAGAGGTGATGATTCCTGCTTTCCTTGAGGCTTATACAGGCAAGAAGAATAGCGATATTTTCCCTGCGATTTCAGCAATCTTGCCCAACTGGAATTTCACGTACTCCGGATTGAGTAAACTCTCCTTCATGAAGGGAATCTTCCGTAGTTTTAATATCAATCATGCTTACAAAAGTGTATATAACGTAGGTTCGTACAGCAGTTTCAGTTCCTATAAAGAATACATGTCAGGCATAGGATTTATTACGGATGTAACGACAGGCAACCCTGTCCCCTCATGCCCGTTTGATATTTCGACAGTCTCAATCAACGAAAGTTTCTCTCCCCTGATAGGTGTAGATATGACATTCTTGAATGGTATAACGGCAAAAGTTGAATATCGCAAGACGCGAGTAATTACACTTTCGATGACTTCTCAGCAACTTAACGAAACGCATTCCAATGACTTTGTGATAGGAATGGGCTATAAGATAGCTGACCTTAAGTTGTTCCAACCTAAGCGAAAAGTGCGTCGTTTGAAGTCGAAGTCCGTTACGCGCAATGAAGATGGCGAAACAAAAGCATCCGGTTCGAAGACCAATGCTTCGGGATTCTCGCAAGACCTTAACATCCGCTGCGACATTTCATTTAGAAATCAGGCAGCAGTTGGTAGAGATATTCTTACGCAGCGTTCAGAAGCCACTTCGGGTAATAAAGCTGTGCAGATTAGCCTTTCGGCTGACTATGCTTTCTCGAAGTTCGTAACATTCACGGCTTATTACGACCGTCAGTTCAACGAACCATTGCTTACATCATCTTCATATCCTACGACAACGCAGGACTTTGGTGTAACAGTGAAGTTTAAACTCGCAAGATAGAAAACATATAATGGAGAGAGAGGGTGTGTCAAAATGCTAAAATTTTTGGCGCACCCTCTTAAGTAGTGTTAGAGTGAGTAAAATGCAAGACCTGAAATCGAGGAAGAAGGGAGTGTACTGACGTTCATGATCAAATCCGAAATTGAGGAGCAACGCAGCAGTTTGCTCTTTATGACACGACGTCTTGTGTTCAACTAAAAGAGGATATGCCAAAATTTACATTTTGACGTACCCTCTTTTTTACTTTGTATGTGTTGTAAAACTATTTAAGGTCGCTTCGCTTATGGGGTTATAAGTAGAGTTCTGTGGTTATAAGGTCGCTTCTCTTGTGGGATTTTAAGGCTATGCAGCATTTAAGAGCACAGAGTACAGGGTACAACTGCCGTGCGTTATGCAATCAAGCGTTTGAGTCTAACCATCTTGTCTACGATTCTTAGGTTATGAGGTTTTTAGATTATGAGGTTTAAAGGCTATGCAGCATTTAAGAGTACAGAGTACGGAGTACAACTACCTTTCGGAAAGCAAGTCAGCGTGCAAACAGGCGTTCGAGTCAAACCATCTCGTCTACTTGTCTACTAAATTTTGACAAAATCACTTTGTCAACTTTTTTAACATCTCTTAACGTCGCTCAAAAAGTAAA
>JAZQXH010000055.1:0-38922 GCA_045632745.1 Alloprevotella sp. | reverse complement strand
ACCTCTTCCCATTCCGAACAGAGAAGTTAAGCCCGTCATCGCCGATGGTACTGCGTATAGTGGGAGAGTAGGTAGCCGCCTTTTTTCGAAGACCTTGTGAGCACTCGCTTGCAAGGTCTTTTTTTATTATAGAAGAAATAGGATTTTATGCAGATGGTTGTTAGCGCTTTAATAAACCACTTTCTGGGTGGGGAGTTACAATCTGAGCTTTTTAAAATTTTGCTTCTTTCAAACTTATGCAGTAATCGGAATAATTTGTTTTTACCAATATATATATATTATGAGTATTCAAGAAAGTTTAGAGTTGAAAGGCATTGCAATTCTGATGATGCTGTTCCTGCATCTGTTTAATATTTCTGAAAATGTGGACTTGTGTGTCAATACGCTCTATTTTTGGAACGGAAAGCCTTTGGTATTGGCTTTAAGCAGAATTACTGCATTCTGTGTACCTATCTATATCTTCCTTAGTGGTTACGGACTCGGCTTGAAGTTTTCGAAGGGTGGGGATATGGGCAATGTGCAGAGAATCTCTAAACTGTATATTAATTATTGGGTGATTTTTATTCTCTTCGTTGGGTTGGGTTGCATTGTGAACCCCGAGATTTATCCTAAGAATATGTCCACTTTCGTTTTGAATTTTGTAGGCTACGAATGTTCTTACAATTATGAGTGGTGGTTTTTGTTTCCTTATATCATCTTGGTTTTATTATCGAAGTATATATTTACGTTCTTCCTTAATCTGAAAAAGAAAACTTTGGTGTGGACAATGATAGGATTGTTCGGAATGCACATCGGTGGAAATCTTCTGGGCAAACCGTTGTCAGGAATTACTGCTGAGTTCCATATAGTTCAGCATTTATTATGGGTCGTTTCACTGATTTTTATGTTTGTGTGTGGGGCTGTTTTTGCAAAGTACGCTATATTTGATTGGGCGAAGGCAGCTTGCAACCGCATGATGAATGGTAAACTAATTTTGGGTAGCGTGCTCATCGTGTTATTAATATTGAGAATGATGTTAGGTCCCAGTGTTATCAATCCGTTGTTTGTTTTGCCGGCAATGATGATATATCTGTGCTTTGTGCGTCCTGCATGGTTGAGCGGTGTGTTGAGGTATTTTGGTAAGCACTCCACAAATATGTGGTTGATACATACTTTTTTTGCCTATTATCTGTTCAAGGATTTTGTTTACGGTTTCAAGTATCCTATCGTGATATATTGCGTGTTGATTCTGCTTTCGCTTGCGTCTTCGTATGTAGTGACGTGGATGAACCGTCCGCTTCAAGGACTTTGGGATAAGTATGTGCTTCGCGTCAAGCATGGATAGAAATGTTGGACATTTATAAAGACTGCCGCTAAGAATGTGCTGTTAGTACATCTTGGCGGCAGTCTTTATTGTTTATTGATGAGGTTCCAACTTTTATGGAAGTATGATTTTCTTTGTGATGGTTACTCCGTTGTCATAGGTAGTGCGTTGGAGGTAGAAACCTGATGTAGGAGTGGTAATCAATTGTCCATTTAAGTTATAGTACGCGGTATGGATGCGCTTTGCTCCCATTGTTGTAAGGTTGTTGAGGTCTGTGGTCTGCGCGGTGAGAACAAGTGGTTCCTGTCGGCTTCCTAACAACTGCAGTTCTGCAAAATCTACTGTTTCGCGAAGTGTGATTTCTTCGCCTGCTTCGTTTTGTAACACGAAGTGAAGTGTCTCGCCATTGTTGCCATGGAGATTGATGTAGAACAGTCCGTCAACAGCTTCTGATACGCCTCGACATTCATCGCCTGCGAATGCTGCTACGACGTAGTTGTCAGCGATGATGTCGCCACCATTCAGTCTGACTGTCGCAATGGCGCACGAAACATTGGGATGAGCATAGAGATTGACATCGTAAGTAGGAACTGTCGGTTCGGAGTTGGGCGATGAGTATGCTCTTGATTTCTGCACCATTGACATTGGCGTAAGCGTTGTCCAGCAGAAAGTTTGTGGCGCAGAGACGTACATCATGTAGGCACGGCCCGGAGTGAGGGATGTGAGGGTGCCGCTCCATGCTCCGTTTTCGTAAACGCTGAAACCTTCTTTTCCGACGATGGCGTCGCCATCGTGAGCGATGAAGTCGGTCGTTGCAGCGTCCAAAGTAGTTGCATTATAAAGCGGGAAACCTATCCAGTTCCATCCTTCTTCAAGCTTGATGGGAGTTTGTACGTCGAAGAGTTTTCCGCGCAGCGTGATGTCGGCAGGTTGTGCCATTTGAACTTTGTATCCGTCAGTGGGTTGGAATGTAGGTAGTGTTCCGGTCCAACTGCCTTCTTCCGCCTTAACCGCTTTTTCTGATTGACTCTGCAGAGCGGTAGCGTAAGTAGTGAATCGACTATTGTTTACAGATTCCTGAAGGTTGTGTGAAATCCAGTTCCAGCCTTCTTTTAACTGAAGTGTGATAGAGAGCAGTGGATCTGTCCAACCTTCTTGTTCATCTTGTTTAAAGCTGTAAGTGCCGATTTGGTTGGGGAGTCCGATAGAGGCGCGGTCAAAGAGCGCTGCGTAATATCCTCCGTCGGGGTAGCGACCGTATGTCTGCAGTGCATCCTGTGCGAGGTATTGCATTTCGTCGCTCCATGTGCCATCGGCTGCTTGAAGTGTGACGCAAGCGCCGTCGGCATTGTCTAATTTGAAATTAGCGTGCAATTGATTGAGCGGAGATGTGTTGTCGCACCAGATGATGCGATAGCCTTTGGCAGGAATTATTGTACTTGCGTTGCTGCCGGCGGCTGAAATGCGGTACTTCTGAGGCTTTGTGCGATTGTCACTGAGGTACATACCTTCGAGGTCGATATCTTCGTCTGTCGTGTTGTAAAGTTCTACCCAGTCGCGCTTTTTAAAGTAGTCGTTGATAAAGATGTCATTGCCAGCTCCTACTTCGTTGATGCGGATGGGAGAAGCTCCTGCTTCGAGGCGTTGAGTTTTGTCGGCGATTTCGGAGAATACGGCAACAATTTCGTATGTTCCGACTTCCAGCATCTTGTCTAACTCAATCGTTTCGCTGCGACTGATGAAGTTTGCCTGTGCATTGTTATTCGTTGTGGTGCGACAGAGTTTTGTGTCGAAGAATATGTCGGAACTTGTGCCTGAAGAGTTGTGAACTTCGGCAGCAATAATATTCTTTCCGGCTTGTAGCAGCGAAGACGGAATCTCTATTTTCCCCGTGAAAGCTTTGCTGCTGGAGTAGGACAGTGCGTAGGTAGAGTAGGTTGCCCCTGCTGGACAATTGTAATTGCCCACCTCAACACCATTTACGTAGAAAATAACGCCGTCGTCAACGTAAAACTCAAGGCTGTAGTTCTCGTCCTGTCCTGGAGCTTCAGGAAGGTCGAATGAAGTTCTGAAGTAATATGTAGGGCGCTTGTTGCTGACTTCGTCGCCATAGTCGAGTGTTGTTTGATAATCGCCAGCGCCTTCTGTTGTGCCAACTGTGCCATATCCGAAAGGTGCGAGCGAAGAGTACCAGGATGCGTCGTTGTAGTTTGCATTCATCCAACCGGTGTTGTCAAGGCTTCCCTTGTCGTAGTAGCTCCACTTCGATTGGTAGGCGACAACATCTTCGGAGTTTGTATTGACTGCGCTTTTCAGATTCCAACCTTCAAAAGTGTAGCCTGCGGGAGCTTTGGCGGTAAGTGTGATCGGAGCAAAAAGATAACCGTCGAATTTGCGTGTAGGAACTTCTTGTCCTCCGATAAGCAGGCGTGCGTCGGCAACGTTTGCATTTAACTTTAAACCATAGGGGCTGGGCAGACTGAAGAAGTTTTGCAAATTTCTATGTCGTGAAGTGCGACCATTGGTATCTGCAATTTTGTTGTAAATCTGCGTAGCTACGGATTGTGGAGAATGTCCTTCCAACTTCAAAGCTTCGGCAGTATAGTTCGCCATTTCGTCAATGATTTCCTTACAGCGTGCCGGTTCGAGTACACTACCAGCCACAATGCAAAAGGCATCGATGAATTGCTTCTTGAAGGGCTCGTACTGTAGCATGTTAAAAAGGATTTCTGCCAGGTAGCTCACTCCATTGTTGTCAGCATAGCGGTGGTCGTAACGATTAAGCAAGTCGAAGACCGATTGAATCATGTTTGTACTGCCAAAGGTGGAGTCGAGGTCGAACATTACCAGGTGGTACTTGCCACCGTTAGCAGGATTGGCAAAACCTTTGATGTTGTTGCTGTTCGTAAGCCAGTCGCCTCCGCCCATATAGATTTCAGCCGCCATATAGTTGCAGAATTCATCGACATCTACAACTTCGCACACTGCTTGCCATAAGGCTTCGTTGGTGGGGTCGAGCGCAAGTTCCTTTGTGCGGTTCAGCCAGTTCATGAATGAATCCTTGCTGCCCGTTTTCTGCTCGTAGCCTAATTCGCCATTGAGTTCAAATTGGTCAACATCGTCTGTGTCAATACCATATTCGCCTTCTGCAAAATATTTATTGTTGGCCTCGCGCAAATTGAGCATACCTAAGTATTCTCCGTTCATGAATATGTGTGCGGGTTGCCAGCATTGATAATTGATGTTGAAATTGGAACGGCGGTAGATTTCATGAAAAGCAGCGTCTGTAAGTCGAACGTAAGTGTCGTTGCCGCCATTGCGAACTTTGAAAACCTTGTATTTGTTAAAGGCTTTGGCTTTTTCAAATAGCGGATAGTCAAACGAGTTCAGTCCTTCGTAGAGTTTACCCGATTTGAGTGTAAAGGAAGACTTCATTTGCCATTTGTCGTCACCGCCGTAAGCGCGTGAGAAACCTCCTGAAATTTTAAATTCGCATTCTTGGTTGAGCACCATTTTGTACATGCCATTTTCGGGCACGAAATATTCCATATTGACAGGGCGCTCCCAATCCATATTCCAGTTGCAAGCGGTAGATTGTCCGTTTCCGGAGATGCCGTTTGTGCCTTTTGTGTACAAGCCAATCTGGTCGGAGAATAGGTTGTCGTGGTGTGTAGAAATACTCAGTATGGGAAGATAATAAGTGGCATTCTCGTCTTTTATAAAAGTGCGCGTTACTACCTTGCTTGGCAACCAACCGTCTGCTACCAAGACAAAACGGTAAATGGTAGTTTCGGAGGCGTAGAATTGTCCGTCGGTAGAAATTTCTCCATTTGTCATGGTTGGAGTAGAACCATCGGTTGTATATCGCAGCGTTGTTCCTTCAGGAATTGTGACTGAAAAGGGAACAGCACTACGGAATACTTTAGAATCCAGACTTACGATAGGAGCTGCCAGACGTTGTGTAGCAAAGATACTTTTCGAATTGCTCGCAGCGGGCGTAGGCATCGCTGTCAATCCCCACTCGCCTGCGCCATCCGTTTTTCGGGCAAACGAACATCTTGAGATTGCGGGAGGATAGGTTACAGCGTCTGCAATGTTTCCGTCTTTGCCGACAATTTCTAACTTACCACCTTCTGTGTCAAGTTTGAAAGGAATGTTCAGGTGGGCAGTATTTCCGAATTTACCTTCCGAAGAATGGTGGTCGAACCATAATGTGATGAAATCGTTTGCTGCGATAAAACCATGGTCAATGCCGAGTGAGTAATTCTCTGTAATACCGTCAGCATCCGTGTGGCGAATGATAACTTCGTTTAAGAACGTTGTGCTTTCGCCAATATTTTGGAGTTCTATCCAACTTCCGTAATTGTAGGAGGGGTCGATGTATTGGTCGATGTTTGCAACCTGCACCTCGTTGATGCGGAGTGAGTTGGAATTGGTTGAAATATCACTATCGTTGCCTAAATAATAAAGCTGAATTTCTGCTGCATGCCAGAGTTTACGATAAGAGGGGTGGCAATCTATGACGTTAAGTCGCAAATAGGAATAGGGATTTTCAAGTTGGAAGATATCTGAAAATACGCCATCTTTTCCTGTGTACGGAGTTTCGACCGTATCAATCTCAACCCAATCGTAGCCGTCAGTGCTGGCTGTAATGACAAACTTTGTGGGGTGGTCATTGCTTGCCTGTACGCGACGGTGAACGTATAGTTTGAGGTAACCGCTGACGGGTTCGTTGAGGGAAACTTCAATCCAGTGTACGTCACTTTGGTCTGTCGAGGTGTATAGACTGTGCCAATAAGTGTATGTGTCTCCGTCGAGCAAAGCGCTGAGATATTGTCCTTCCGTAGGTTCAGTGAACGGACTGCTTAATTGACTCGCATCGGTAATCAAAGCAGCATTTGTAGTAGATTGTGCCATGCCGTAGAGACAATGTACAAAGCAGGTGAATAATAATAGTTTTCGTAGCATGGTATTAACGTTTTTATTGTAATGAGTAATGAGGGAATCGTGCCAGCATAGGTTTAAAAGAACGCTATAACAACGTAGGTTTTGTAGTATGATAAAAATCATAATGGGTAAGCAAACGCTACATACATTTGCTTACCCATTAATATATCTGTTTTAGAGTTCTGCCTCCTTCAAGCGCTCTGCGTTTTCTGCCACGATGAGGTGGTCAAGGCAGTCCTGGATGTCGCCATCCATGAAGGCAGAGAGGTTGTAGATGGTGTAGTTGATGCGGTGGTCTGTGATGCGACCTTGGGGATAGTTGTAGGTGCGAATCTTTGCCGAGCGGTCACCCGTAGAGACGAGGGTTTTGCGGCGAGAGGCGATGTCGTCAACATACTTCTGGTGCTCCTTGTCGTAGATGAATGTGCGGAGGCGTGCGAGTGCGCGTTCCTTATTCTTGGGCTGGTCACGCGTTTCGGTACATTCGATAAGGATTTCTTCTACCGTACCCGTGATGGGGTTCTTCCAGTTGTAGCGGAGGCGTACACCTGATTCCACCTTGTTTACGTTCTGACCACCGGCGCCACTTGAGCGGAAGGTATCCCACTTGATTTCGCCTTCGTTGATGACAACGTCAAAGGCTTCGGCTTCGGGGAGCACGGCAACGGTAGCGGCAGAGGTGTGAACGCGCCCCTGCGTTTCGGTGGCAGGAACTCGCTGCACGCGGTGCACACCACTCTCATACTTCATCGTGCCATAAACATCGACGCCCGTCACACTACAAACGATTTCCTTGAAACCGCCCGCAGCCCCTTCGCTGCAAGAGCTGACTTCGAGTTTCCATCCCTTGGATTCGCAGTATTTTGTGTACATGCGGAAGAGGTCGCCCGCAAAGAGCGCTGCTTCGTCGCCACCCGTACCACCGCGAATTTCGAGCACCACGTTCTTGGCATCTTCGGGGTCCTTGGGTACGAGCATGAGTTTGATTTGCTCTTCCAGTTCGGGAATGCGCGCTTCGCAGAGCTGGAGTTCTTCGCGCGCCATTTCCTTCATCTCCGGGTCTTGCTCGTTCATGAGAATGTCCTTGCTTTCCGCCAGATTGCCAAGCAGGTTGGCATATTCCTTACGAGCGTTCATTAGGTCCTCAAGTTCCTTATATTCCTTGGTGAGGCGCACATAGCGTTGTTGGTCTGCAATGACGCTGGGGTCTGTGATGAGCGTGCTTACTTCTTCAAAACGCGCCTGCAAACCTTCTAATTTTTCTAATAAACTATTGTTATCAGCCATTATTTTTGTTGATTATTTTTTGTGAGGTTGTGAGTTCGTGAAGTGCTTGTTTTTTTTCGCCCATATTGCGTGAAACGAAGGGCAAACAAATTCGCAAAGCGTTGTGCCAGTATTCCCAATTGTGGTTGCCGTCGCGGACGCGTAACTGAGCCGGGAGGCGTAGGTGGCGCATAGTTTGGTAGAATTCGAGCGACTGGTCAAGTAAGAAGTCGTCGTCGCCGCAGTCGATAAACCATGCCACGTTGCTGATCGTCTTGCGTTCGTCGGTCGTGGCATTTGTCAGTACTTTCGTTGCCGCCAAACTATCTACCGCCGTTTGCAGGTAGTAGAATTTGCTCTTGCTGTTTTGCTTGGCATGTTGCAACTGCTTGTTGTTTCCTAACCACGCACTCATTGCATAACAAGCGCAGAACGTTTCGGGATGGCGCAAAGCATATCCTACGCTACCGCCGCCGCCCATGGAGAGACCTGCGATGGCGCACCATTCACGAGTGTTTCTTGCTCTGTACTTTTTTTCTACGGCAGGCATGAGTTCGTTGAAGAAAAAGTCTTCGTAGTTCCAGTCTGGCATATTGAAATAACCGTTCCACACCTTGTGGATGTCTTGTCCGCCAGCACAGGGCATTACAATCACCATCTTGCGCGACTCTCCGCTACGCATCAATTCATCTGCCACGCGTTCCATCTGACCTTTGTCTGTCCACGCACGTTCGTTGTCCGTAAGTCCGTGAAGTAAGTAAAGCACGGGGTAAGTTTGTTCCGTGTCTCGGTTAAACCCATCGGGCAGATATATGCAGAGGGGAATATCACTCTTAAGTACCTCACTCTTGAGCGTGTCGTTGACAACGACTCCCGCCACACTCATTTGAGTGCAAGTAAGCGCCACGAGGCACGTTGCCACGAAGCGCTTTAATGTATTCAGAACCTTCAATGCCATTTATAGCACAGAAACTATTAATAATTGAATTCGCCAAATTCGCTCTTGATGGTAAGGCTCTTCTTGCCTTCCTCAATGCGACCTACGATTTGTGCATCGATGTTGAAACTCTTAGAGATTTCAATTACGCGCTCAGCATCTTCGGGAGAAACGTAAACTTCAAGGCGGTGACCCATGTTGAATACCTTATACATTTCAGCCCAATCCGTTCCGCTCTGTTCGTGGATTGCCTTGAAGAGAGGAGGCACGGGGAACATGTTGTCCTTGATGACACGGCAGTTGTCGCTCACGAAGTGGAGCACCTTTGTCTGTGCGCCGCCAGTGCAGTGTACCATACCGTGAATGCGAGGACGGAGTTCGTCGAGCAACTTCTTCACCACGGGAGCATAAGTACGTGTGGGAGAAAGCACGAGTTTACCAGCATTCAAAGGAGCGCCTTCTACAGCATCTGTCAATTTGTAGCCGCCGCTATAAACGAGTTCTTCGGGCACAGCCTTGTCGAAACTTTCGGGATACTTCTCTGCAAGATACTTTGCAAAAACGTCGTGGCGTGCAGAGGTGAGTCCGTTAGAACCCATACCGCCGTTGTATTCTGTTTCGTAAGTTGCCTGTCCGCAAGAAGAAAGACCTACGATAACATCACCGGGGCGAATGTTGGCATTGTCAATCACATCGCTGCGCTTCATGCGGCAAGTAACGGTAGAGTCAACGATGATGGTGCGCACGAGGTCGCCAACGTCGGCTGTTTCGCCACCAGTTGCATAGATACCTACGCCCATGTCGCGCATCTGCTGGAGCAATTCGTCCGTGCCGTTGATGATGGCAGAAATCACTTCGCCAGGAATCAACATCTTGTTACGACCGATGGTTGAACTCACGAGGATGTTATCCACAGCGCCCACGCAAAGAAGGTCGTCGGTGTTCATAATCAACGCATCCTGCGCAATACCCTTCCAAACAGAGATATCGCCCGTTTCTTTCCAGTACATGTAAGCCAATGAAGACTTAGTACCTGCACCGTCGGCATGCATGATGTTGCAGTATTCGGGATCACCACCGAGAATATCGGGGATGATTTTACAGAAAGCCTGGGGGAAGATACCCTTATCAATATTCTTGATGGCGTTGTGCACATCTTCTTTCATTGCGCTTACGCCGCGCATCATGTAACGCTGATTCTTGTCCATGTTGTATTTGAGGTTATGAGGTTACGAGGTTTGAGATTATGAGATTTTGAGATCGTAAGGTCTTAAGGTTATGCAGCGTGCAAGTGAGCGGTCGAGTCTTACCTCACTTGTCTACTCGTACCTAATCACTTGTTTATTAATTTAAGGTTATGAGGCACCCTGCGGTCTGCATAGTCCTTAAAACCTTAAACTCTCTAAGCGAGCGACCTTAAAACCTGAATTTAAAATTCCACTGTAGGTGCGGTCTGTGCGGCTTCCGAAGCTTCGAAGGGTGCTTTCTTTTCGAAACCAAACATGCCGGCAATTATGCTCTTGGGAACGCGACGCACATTGACGTTATATTCCTTTACGACTTCATTATAGCGACGGCGACTTTCAGCAATGCGGTTTTCCGTTCCCTCCAATTGTGCTTGGAGTTCGGAGAAATTCTGACTTGCTTTGAGGTCGGGGTAACTTTCGGCTACAGCCATGAGTTTGCCCAAACCCTTTGAAAGTTCGCTTTGTGCCTGCTGAAACTTACGAAGGTTTTCTTCTGTCAGGTCTTCCGCATTAAGCGTAATTTGTGTGGCCTTTGCGCGAGCATCTACAACGTCTTGAAACGTCTGACTTTCATGTGCGGCATATCCCTTAACCGTGTTTACAAGGTTGGGGATAAGGTCGGCGCGACGTTGATATTGCGTCTGAACGTTTGCCCATTCGGCACTCACAGTTTCGTCTTGAGTTACCAGACTGTTGTAAGACGTTACGCCCCACACAAGGATAATTGCCACAATGGCAAGGAGGATAATTGTTGATTTAGAGAATTTCATAACTTGAATATTGGTACGAGTTGTTAGGTTCGAGTAATCAATAACTTATTGTGAGTTGCGAACAACCATGTGAGTATGCCCCGTGTTCTTTCGCAAAAACTCGTCTACTTGTTTACTCGTCTATTTGTTTACTATTTAGAATTAAAATCTACCGCCGGCACCGCCTCCGCCAAAGCTTCCGCCACCGAAGCTTCCGCCTCCGAAACCGCCACCACCGAATCCACCACCGAATCCACCACTGCTTCTGCCGCCTCCCATTGGGAATATGAATGGGGGAATGCCGCCACCGCCGGAGTTTGAGCGGTCCGAGGGGATGTGTTGGTCTTCGTTTTCTTCGTGGCCACAGGCTTCGCATTTCCAGATGACTCTGTTGTAGCTCATGTGAAAATAGTCTAATCTTTCGAAAGGCTGTTTTTTGACTACACAGCGCTTGTAGATTTTCATTTTCTTCTTGCCGCAGTGAGGACATACGCGAACGCCCATCGGAATGATGATGAGAAAAACCAGTCCTGCAATGAACAATATCAGAAGTACGCCGAAAAAGATGGTGGCTCCGATATTCTCTTCTTCCAATTCTTTGTTGATGCTCTCATCGCCGCGGATGATTCCGTCGAGTACTTTCATCGTTGCGAGCATAGCACCGTCCCAGTCGCCTTGTTTCAGGAGCGGCACCATCACCCGGTTTTCCACGCGCTTGCAGATGGCATCCGGAATCGTTCCTTCGAGTCCGCGTCCGGTAAGGATTTGGTAACTGCGGTCTTCCGTGCAGAGTATCACGATGAGCCCCGTGTTCTGCTTCTTGTCTCCAATGCCGTATTTCCTGCTGAGCTGCATCCCAAATTCATAAGGGTCGTTGCCCTCAATACTCTTCACGACGATGACAACTGTTTCCACGCCTTTGTCCTGTTCGAGGGCGAAGAGTCGCGTATCGATGCTGTCAACTGTCGTTATGCGCAGAATGTTGTCAGGATTGCAAACGTATCTGCGCGCATCCTGCAAGTGTACCATAGGAAGCGTTTCGGGCGTCCATTTTTGAGCCGTCAAGCTCAGCGTGGCGCAGACGAAGATTCCTATGAGTAGAACATACATTCGTTTTATGTTGCAAATCATACTGCAAATTTACATTTAATCGGATAGTTGACCAACTTCTGAAGTTTCTTTTCTGTCGCAAAATGGAATTTGAACGTTGTTTTTATTCAAAATAGCCAAACTGACACCGCAAAATAGTAGGATATTTAAGCACTTTACTACGTTGAAAAATTAAAAATGCTTAACTTTGCAGTCAAACGTATAAATAAATCTGAATATGAAACCTCTATTCATAGCCGGTCCCTGTGTTATTGAATCGGCAGAACTCTTAGACCTCGTTGCTACAAAGTTAGCAGACATTCAGAAAAAGACAGGTCTCGAAATCTACTTCAAGGCTTCGTTCGACAAAGCCAACCGCACGTCTATCCACTCATTCCGTGGTCCTGGATTGGAGAAGGGATTGCAGATGCTGGCTGATGTGAAGGCGAAGCACGGTCTTCCTCTCCTTACCGACATCCACGAAAGCTATCAGGCTGCTGCCGCTGGCGAGGTTGTTGACGTGTTGCAAATTCCAGCATTCCTCTGTCGTCAGACCGACCTTCTCGTTGAGGCTTCGCGCACCGGAAAAACTGTGAACATCAAGAAGGCACAGTTCCTCTCGGGCGAGGACATGCAGTTCCCTGTCGAAAAGTGTCGCGAAGCGGGTGCCAAGGAAGTGTGGCTCACGGAGCGCGGAAATATATATGGATACAACAACCTCGTGGTTGACTTCCGCAATATTCCCTTGATGAAGAACTACACCGACCGCGTCATTATGGACTGCACACACTCTGTGCAGCGTCCCGGAGCTGCTGGTGGAAAGACGGGCGGCAATCGTGAGTTTGTTCCCGCAATGGCGATGGCTGCCAAGGCTTTCGGTGCTAACGGCTACTTCTTTGAAACGCACCCCAACCCCGAAGCAGCGTTGAGCGATGGTCCCAACATGATTTTCCTCGACGAACTCGAAGCGCTCATTCATTCTTTGGCAAACTAAGTATCCCCACCTTTGTTATGAGTAAATACATTGATACTGCAATAAAATGCTTGCAGGACGAGTCCGACGCAATTCTTGGACTCATCCCCCTACTCGACGAAAATTTCGACAAGGCCGTAGAACTGATTCTCGAAAGCAAGGGTAAATTGGTCGTGACGGGTGTGGGCAAGAGCGGACACATTGGTGCGAAGATAGCGGCTACACTGGCTTCTGTCGGCACGCCCAGTTTCTTTCTCAATCCGCTCGATGCCTTCCATGGCGACCTTGGTATGATTCAGAAAGAGGACGTGGTGCTTGCCATCTCGAATTCCGGACAGACCGACGAGTTGCTGCGTTTCCTGCCCTACCTGCTTGAGCAGAACATCCCCGTCATTGGCATGAGTGGCAATCCGCAGTCATTGCTCGCTCAGTATTCGTCGGCTCACCTCAACATTGCTGTCGAAAGAGAGGCTTGTCCGCTCAATCTTGCGCCTACGAGTTCTACGACAGCTACGCTGGCACTCGGCGATGCCTTGGCATGTGCGCTCATCGTTGCGCGCAATTTCCAGGCAAAGGACTTTGCGCAGTACCACCCCGGTGGTTCGTTGGGCCGCCGACTGCTCACGAAGGCCAAGAACGTGATGCGTACGGACGACCTTCCCGTTGTTGCGCCCGAAACGAAGTTGAGCGAAGCCGTCATCCACATGAGCAATGGCCGTCTCGGACTTTGCGTAGCCATTGCCGATGACCGCGTGGTGGGCATCATTACCGATGGCGACGTGCGTCGCGCTATGCAGAAGTCGCAGGACAAGTTCTTCCAACTCACTGTGGCGGACATTATGTCGAAGAACCCCAAGACCGTTTCGCCTGAGACTAAGATTCACCAGATTGAAAAACTCTTCCAGCAACATAAGATTCACAACGTGCTTGTTGTGGACAAGGATTGCAAACTGATTGGCATTGTAGATTCGTTCAGCACGATGCTTTAAAGTCATTGCTCGATGAGACAAACTTTACTTACACTACTTTTTATTTTCACCCCCATAATCGCTTTAGCCCATACGGGCCGAAGCGATTCTGCTATTGTCCGATTTCTGGAGACGAACTACGACGTGCGCTTCTCTGACAACAACAGCATGGTGCTTTTTAAAAACGGACAGGAAAAGTTCGACGACCTTTTTAAAGCCGTCAACCAGGCGCGCCAAAGCATCCACCTCGAGTACTTCAACTTTCGCAACGACTCCATCTCCCACCTGCTGTTTGGGCTCTTGAAGGCTAAGGCTGCTCAGGGCGTCGAAGTGCGTGCTATCTTTGACGGATTCGGCAATACGTCGAACGACCGCCCCATTCGCAAGGAGCACCTTGAGGATTTGCGTGCGGCAGGTATTGAAATTGTGGAGTTCGACTGTATCCGTCCCCCCTTTGTGCAAAATTCCTATTTTCGTGACCATCGCAAGGTGGTTGTCATCGATGGAATGCTGGCATATACGGGCGGCATGAACGTGGCAGACTATTATATTAACGGCAAACCCGAGTTCGGACCTTGGCGCGATCTTCATTGCCGCATCGAGGGCGATGCTGTGGCAGAGTTGCAAAAAGTTTTTATTGATTTTTGGAACCAAGAGACGGGCGATAATATTTCAGGACCTCAATATTATCCGGGGGAGAAAGTTGCTTCGGATTATTTTTCGAACCTTAAGGTAGATACGTTGTCTTCGCGTTGTGCAAAAAAGATTGGGGTAGTCAATCGCATTCCTCGCAAGTCTGCCGGCATCATAGAGGATACGTTTATCGAAATCCTCCGCACGGCGCAGCACAATGTTCGCCTGGTGAATCCTTATTTCACGCTTTCAAAACGTGTGTCGTGCGCCATTGAAGGCGCCATTAAGCGAGGTGTGAAGGTCGAAATCATGGTTTCCGCAAAGAGCGACATCCCCGTGACGCCTAATGTCGTGGAGTACTACTCCGACCGTTTTCGCCGCATGGGTGCTACGATTCACGTCTTCAAAGATGGGTTCCACCATGCCAAGGCGATGATGGTCGATAACCAATATATATTTATGGGCAGTGCCAATCTCAACGGTCGCAGCCTGCGCATTGACTATGAATGCAATATTCTTGTAGCTGACTCCGCAGCAACAGCCGCCCTCTACGATATTTACAAGCAGGACATTCAGCAACATTCCGATACGTTCACCGCTTCCGACACGGTGCATCGTTCGCCCCTGCGTCGTTTCGTGAATTGGGCGTATCATTTGATTGCGGCAGTGCTATAGGCGCTATGAATTTAGAAAAAATAGTCTGCCTCCTTGTTGTTCTTACACCTTTCATTGAAGTTCCGTAAGTGCTCAACTTCTTGAGTTCTTAAGTTTAAAGGTTGCCGTTCGGAATGTAATCTTTCTGTTGCGAAAACAATCTTCATTCCCTCTTAAATCTATAGCACGAGGTAACTTATACTCCCGAAACTGGGGTGGATAAGAAAGAGCAAACGATTGCGAAACATAAGTAAAGGAACTCATACTTCTGAAAATGAAGATGAGAACTCTGTTTGAACAATCAATATACCCCACCATAAAACTTTCAGGAATCCGCATTCTTACGTTATGAAAAATCCTACATTCACAATACTCAAGGCACTTGCAATTCTGCTTGTAGTCGTTTCGCACGCTGGTTTCCCAGCCGGCGTGGCAAACGTGATATTCCAGTTTCATGTGCCTGCCTTCTTTCTCTGTGCGGGTTACTTCTTCAATACGGCTTACTTGTCGAATGAGAAGACTTTCCTGATGCGTCGTGTCAAGGGACTTTACTTGCCTTTCCTGAAATATGCTTTGTTTTTCCTCGTTGCCCACAATCTGTTTTTCCTCACAGGGTTGATTAACGATACGGCTGGCAATGGCGGCGGACTGGTGGCGTCGTGGTACACGTGGCACAACTTCTGTCAGCGCCTTTGGAACATTGTTTTCGGCATGGCGGGCTACGATGAATTTCTCGCAGGTTCTTTTTGGTTTTTCAGAGCATTGTTCGTAGGTAGCATCGCCTATTTGCTGGGTTTTAAATTGTTGCTTAAAGTCAAGTTTTTGAAGCACAACGACGTTTATGTCAATATTGCGCTTGCGGTAGTAGCATTCCTTTTGGTTGCATGGAAGATTGATGAGCATCTCAAGTTACAACCCTTTTCGCCGGGCGGTGCGCGCGAAGTGATGGCGGTGTTTTTCATCGCATGCGGTTTCCTGTATCGCAAGGTTTATGAGTTGATTCGTGAAAACACAATGCTGTGCAGAGTGATAGCTATTGTGGCAGCAGTCATTGTGTTGTTATTCCCCATGATGGTGCCTGCGAGCATGGCTTTTTCGCCAACGTTGCAACAGCATTTTGCTTTGCCCCTGCCGGCAATTTGCGGATTCATTGTGCTCCATGCCCTGTCTGTGGTTATCGCTGAGCATACGGTTTATGTAAAGCGCTCACTCTTGTATGTTGGCAATCGCACGCTCCTGATTTTTGCCTTCCATCTTTTGGCATTTAAGGTGGTCAGCGCGTTCAAGGTGTTGTGCTATGGTTTGCCGTGGACAATGGTGGGTGGACATCCCGTTGTGCACCACGAGTTGGGCGATGGATTCTATTGGCTCTATGCGCTTTGTGGTGTAGCGTTGCCTTTGGTCGTAGTTTATTATTTTCGCGTTGTGCGCGCTGCTTATCGCCTCACGCCGCAAAAGTGCCTTCGCCTTGCGTTGCAAGGACTGTTGTTTTGCCTTACAACCTTTTGGCGGGCTTTGTGCATCGTGGCGACTTATGTTAAAAAACAAATTACAGGTTTCTTCAAAGGAATGAAGGATATACTTTCGGCAGCGCATCCTAATGATGAGTAATTGTGAGGCACCTTCGGTTCGTTCAGAGGTGGCCATCGGAATGTCTTCCTCTTATTCTTTAGGAAAGTTTAAGTCATCTGTTTAATACTTGCTAAAACGGAGTTATTTTTTTATCATAAAATAAGAATTGTGAAAAAGTTATTTTTTTTCATAGGATTACTATGTAGTATGAGTATGAGTGCCCACGATTTTGAGGTGGACGACATTTATTACAACATCACATCGTCAACAGACAATACGGTGGAAGTGACGTATTATGGAAACGACTATAAGGTTTATTCAGTATATTCTGGTGCTGTCAGTATTCCAGAAACTGTGACTTATAAAGGTCGCACCTATAGTGTAACTGGTATTGGGTATGGCGCTTTCTACTGGGACACGGGCTTGACTTCCGTGGTGATTCCTAACAGCGTGACCAGCATAGGCGATTTTGCCTTCTGGTATTGCTCCGGTTTGACTTCCGTAGAGATGGGTAGCAGTCTGTCCAGTATAGGAGTGCAAGCATTCTGTGGTTGTTCTGGTTTGACTTCCGTGGTGATTCCTAACAGTGTATCATGCATAGAGGATTATGCTTTCCAAGGTTGTTTTAATTTGCTTTCTTTGAAAATAGGTAGTGGTGTGACCAGCATTGGAGAGCAGGCTTTCTCTTTATGTCGTGGTTTGACTTCCGTGGTAATTCCTAATAGTGTGACCAACATCGGCGCGTATGCCTTTCATAATTGCACGAGTTTGCTTTCGGTGGAAATCGGTAGTGGTGTGACCAGCATTGGTGGATATACTTTTTCCGGTTGTTCCGCTTTGCATTCCGTGAAGATAGGTAGCAGTGTGGCAGAGATTGGAGAATGGGCTTTCGGAGATTGCTCTGCTTTAACTTCTATAGTGATTCCCGACAAAGTGAAGAACATTGGTAATAGGGCTTTTACTTATTGTTCCGGTTTGACTTCCGTGGTGTTTGGAGACGGTGTGACCAGCATTGGGGATGAGGCTTTCTGTGGTTGCACCGCATTGACTTCAGTGTTGATTCCAAACAATGTGAACAGCATAGGTAATAGAGGTTTCGCTAATTGTTCCGGTCTAACTTCCATTGTGATTTCTAAGAGTGTAACTACTATTGGGCAGAATCCTTTTTCCGGATGTTCTAATTTGGCAAGTATTATTGTTGATGGAGAAAACTCGGTTTATGATTCGCGAGAGGGTTGTAATGCGATTATTGAATCATCAAGCAATGCTTTGGTTGCAGGTTGTCAATCTACCATTATCCCTGATGGCGTGACTAGTATTGGCTATTATGCTTTTGCGTTTTGCTCCGGTCTGACCTCCGTGGTGATTCCCAGCAGTGTGATAAATATTCGAAGCTATGCTTTTCAAGGTTGTTCCAATTTGACCTCCTTGAAGATTCCGAACGGTGTTTCCGGCATTGGATATGCTGCATTCCAAGGTTGCTCTGGTCTGACTTCCTTGGAGATTCCAAATAGTGTGACTCTCATTGACGGATGGGCTTTCAGAGACTGCTCCGGTCTGACTTCTTTGGAGATAGGTAGCGGTGTGACCGGCATAGGAAATTATGCTTTTGCATACTGTTCCGCATTGACTTCCGTTACTTCACGCATACCCGCTGACAATCTGTTTTCATTGGATAGTTATGCATTTTCGGGAGTAGATATTAAAAAATGCACACTTTATGTACCTTCAGGTGCAAAAGAAACTTATGCTGCTACATGGGGATGGAAGAACTTTACAAATATTGAAGAGTTTGTTGAAACAAGTCCTGAAAGTTATCAAGACGTTGTTTATTTTGAAAATGTAGAAGCATTGGTGGGTGGCGAATTTGTGGTTCCCGTTATGATGCGCAGTTCGAATTCTATAACAGGTTGGCAATTCGACTTGCATCTTCCAGAAGGCTTCAGTTTGAAACTGGACGAAGACGGCAATCCCATGTTCGAGTTGAGCGAACATACGTCTCGTACCCATACATGGAATTTTGTTGAATTAAGTGATGGCGTTTACAGATTCGTATGCTATTCTAATAATAATGCTGTGTTTAGTGGACCCGAAGGAGCGGTAGGATACTTCACCCTGGTCGCATCGCCCAATCTTACAGCGGGTGAATATACTATTGCTTTGAAGAACGAAGAATTGGTCGGTCTGGATATGGCTTGCTACAATGTGGAGCAAGTTGTATCGACTGTCACTGTCCTTGATTACATACCGGGCGATGTGAATGGCGATGGCAGATTTAGTGTTGTCGACATATCGGGAATCGTAGGTTTTGTGCTGGGTGTTGACAATTCTGGTTTAGATGAAAGGGCTGCCGATGTGAATGGCGATGGGTGTTATACCGTAGTTGATGTGTCGATCGTTGTTCAGTACGTGTTGAACGGAAGCGCATCTCAAGATTAAGTTCGTCGTTAGCGCGCTATGGTGTAAGCACCCGAAGAGGCATACTCTATCTTTGCAGCACCTTTGTCACATTAGAAGATGCCACGGCATTAACATCATTCAGCATGTTGAGTCGTCTTTAACTATTTACAATATTTGGAGATGCCTTGCAAAATCAAATCAACGTGGTATTTATATTGTTGACGAATAAGTAGGAGCGTAATATAATTCGATAATACAACCAAGAGCGGGTGTGTCAAAGCTAAGCTGATGGCACGCCCGCTCTTTTCTTTTTTTGATGTAATAGTTTTGGTAACTTCTAATGTTTAAGAATAATTACTAATGCTGTGCAAGATAAACGAGTTCAGAATAATATTGGTAATCAGTTAGCAGTTGCTTCATTAAAGGCGGGATTGTTAATTCTCACCTTAATAATCTTAAGGCGCTATAGCTTAAGAAACTGACTGCTTTTAAAACTTCTTATGTTAATATTTAAGTAGTCTATAATTGGGTGGTGAATTTCTTATTTATTTGATTGTTAGGGGTTAAGGTGGTGCGTTGGTGACAATTTGAATTGGGCTTTCACAAACGGTTAGAATTATTAGATTTAATTAATGCAATAAATTTGTTGGAGTAGTTTTTGTGCACGTACATTTGCAGCGTCTAAGACATTCCTGTCGAGGATGGTTTTGGGCAATAACAATTTTTTTATTTATCACAAAAACTAACTACTATGAAGAACATTACGTTCGCATTGGCATTTGCAAGCATGGCTGCCGTTGCAAGTGCGCAGGAAGACACAGTGCCCTCAAAGTTCAGTGTCATGACAAACAGTTTCACCTCAAACTGGTTTGTAGAAGGGGGCATCAGCTACAACGCTGCCTATACTTCGCAGGAGCGAGGCGTTACGGCAAGTCCCTTTACCCACAAACGCGCTTCGTGGGGCGTAAACACAGCTATCGGAAAGTGGTTTACACCCGAAATAGCACTTCGCACGGGGGTTGAATATGGGTGGGTGCGCAACACGTCGGGCAACCTCCACAGCGCTCATCCCAGTAACAACTACCTTTACATCCATCAGGACGTAATGATGAACCTCACGCATTTGTTGGTTGGCTACGACCCGAATCATATACTAACAATGAGTCCTTATGCAGGTATCGGATTTTTGCGAAACTTTGATGAAAACGAAAACAAACTGGGTGTCAGCATCGGGGTGCGCAATGCTTTGAAGGTGACAAACCGTATGGCTGTCTTTGCCGACCTGCAGATGCTCTTTACGCGCTCCATTTTCTTAGGACCTAAGGGCAATCACACATCTAATATATTCGCCTTTAAGCACTATGATAAAATTGGCAGTATGAAGTTTGGCGTCGTATATGACATCAGTAAGCAAAACCAATGGCACCGAGCATCCGATTTTGCTGAAATCATGGCGCTCAATCGTGAGCAAATGGAACTGTTGGAAAGGCTGATGAACGAAGAACGCTTGGAGAACAACCGCTTGCGCGAGAAGTTGGCTTCTGCCCAAAGTCAAGCCCTGCATCCGGTCGAAACGCGAGTAGTGAAAGAAACGTCGATGCTGAGCACCACGTATTCCGTATTCTTCGAACACGATTCGCATGCCATCGCCTCACGCAAGGACCTTGTTGACCTTGGAGAAGTCGTGGCGTATGCAAAGGCAAATAACAAGAAACTGCTTGTTACCGGCTACGCTGATAGCGACACGGGCTCGGCCGACTATAATCGTTCGCTCTCCGAAAGGCGTGCGCAAACACTCGCAACCGAACTGTCGAAAATGGGAATTCCGCAGCAAAACATCATTACGAAGGCTGCCGGTGGAGTCGATGCACTCTCTCCCTACAACTACAATCGCCGTGCAACGATAGAGTTGCAGTGATGCACGTAGGTAAGTAGTTGAGGGGTACTCACGTCTCGTAATATACAACCCTGGAATTTCCCGTTTAGTTGTTTTCGTGCATTTCAATTTTTGCTCCTTAAATGGGGACTGCAAAAACCGCCTTTTTTGTAAGTTCAGAAATAACAAAAGCATACGCTAAACTGTTAACTTTTGTAAAAATGGCGCGAAATGCAGATTTGGAGATCGCCGATTTTTGATGTATATTTGCATAAAGATTAAGGAGGGCACCGCTGCCCTCCTTTTTTTGTGACCTTCCTCCTGAAAACTTCCTTTGAAGAAGGATTTTTTTCCTTTGAAGTAGGAAATTTTTCCTTTTAAGAAAAACGTTTTTCTTTTTAAGAAGGAAAAAATTGCGCTGTTTTCCGAAAATTTTTGTTAAACTTTCCAAGTTTTTCTTAACAGAAGTTAAAGTTTTAAACTTTTTTACTTTTTGAGCGACGTTAACAGATGTTAAAAAAGTTGACAAAGTGATTTTGTCAACTTTTTAGTAGACAAGCGAGGAGAAAGGGGACTGCAAAGCTGATGAGCGTAAGCGAATAAAGGAGAGACCATCCGGATTGGTTTCCTTAAAACCTCACAAGCGAAGCGACCTTATAACCTCATAACCTCAAAATAATAGACGAGATGGTTAGAGTCGAACGCTTGGTTGCACGCTGACTTGCATTCCGCAGGGCAATTGTACTCTGTACATTATGAGTAAACAAGTTTTATGTACGAGTAGACGTGTGAAGTTAGAGTCATACACTTGCATGCACGCTGCATAGCCTTATAACTTCACTAGCGAAGCGACCTAAAACCTTACAACCTCACCATACAACTTCACAAGCGAAGCGACCTAATAACCTCATAACCTTAAATATGACATTTGTACTCTGTACTCTAAAAATGCCTCATACCTAAACTTAGTAGGTGATTGTGGGCTTAATTCGCACAATTGCTTGTGTTGCATATCTTTTTTGTTAACGAAGTAAAATTACTTTTGCGCTTGAGTTGTCCATGTCGGGCATTGTATCGCCTACGGGAGCACCGATATATGTGGGGTCGCAAACTATGTAGGCTCTGCCGTTTACCATAATTGCATCTCCATTAACATTTTCATCAAAAGCTACTGCTGTTGCAAGGTGTCCGGGGTAGTAAACGAGAACAACATCTAACTTGACAAGGTCACGCACCAAACGTGAGAATAGAATGGAGCGGTCTTCGCAGTCGCAGTAGGGGTAATACAATGTTTCGTCGGCAAAGAAAGCGCGGTCGCCACCCCAGATTTCATTGTCGTAGCCATAGGGCATGGAAGTCTGTACCAGGTTGAGGATGCGTTCAACAGCTTCCTTTTTTGATAATCCTTGTATTTTACTATATAATTCGGATTTAAATTGTCGAGTACCTTCTGAATTAAAAGGGACATTGGCATACATTGCCCATTTTGTCATGAAGTTTCCGTCGCATTCTGAAGATGGGTACGAATTATAGAAATCTACTAAATTTTTGTTGACGCTCACGTTGAATTGCAGGTCAGGATATTTCTTTGATTTCAATGTGCGTAGGGATGAGGCTTCGTAGAGTAGATTCATTTCTTCGGTTATCCACAGTGAGATGGGGCGTTCCTTGGGGTAAGGAATGTTGCAAACATCAGCGTTTCCCTGGATAGGATTGAAGGGGTAGAAGCGGGTGTTATCGATATGAAAATAGGTGCGATTGTAAATGGTGTGTTCTGATGCAAAGGCAAATTCCAGACGATTGTTTTGGCGGAACAGGCGTGTGGCATATCCGCTCTGGCAGAGCAACCAGGCTGCCAGAAGGTTGGCTTTGTTCGCTGATTGATTGAAACAGGTGTTGGATGTTTTCACAAGGAGTTCTATGTATGCCCAGTCGTTAAGATTCATGGTTTGCTTGAGTTGCATACATTTATTTGCAATGCCATTGAACGAACCATCGGAAAGTTTTCGCCATTCGTTTGATAGGGTGGAGTTGCTTAGGTCGGTGAGTTGCTGATTGAGGTTTGCTGGCGAAGGAAGTGAGCATTGCTCGCCGTAGAATGCAAAACTAAGCATGGTTGGAGTTACGACTACTGGTAGTGTGTCGTCTATGTCGTTTTTGTTTTGCTTGTCGTCCTTGGGAGTTGTAGGGAGTGGTTTGGGTTCGGGTTTTGGCTCGGGTTGAGGTTTAGGAGTTACGACGATGGGGTTAAAGTAAACGGTAATCGTGTCCTTTCGTGGTTTTGGGGTAGGGTCTTCTTTGGGTTGGTTTTTAAGTTCCTCTTTTTTTTCCTCTTCTTTTATGATGGGGGGTACAGATTCGTCTTTCGGTTGGGGTATAGCAGGCTGCGCAGTAAATTGCTCCCATGCTTTCTTCATAAAGTCGGCATAGTTTTTATTGGCTTTGTTGCGGAAGTCAGTGTATTCTTTTGATGCTTTTTTTGCAAAGGCCTGATATTCCTTGAATAGGTCTCTTTCCTGTGCGACTGCTGTTTGGGAGCAGGCTATAGCGATAGCACAGATAACTATGTTTTTCGTCTTCATAATGGTTAGGGTTGTCGTATAACTTAAAGAGGGAGTGCCAAAATTTGCTTTTGACACACCCTCCGTTATCTCTTTTGGCTTATTGGTTTACAATAATCATATTACGCCATGAATTAGCAAGGTCGGCTGAAGCTTGGATTGTGGGGTGTTGCGACTTTTTGTTAACAACGATTGATTTCTTTGAAACTTCGCTTGTTACGTAGTCCGACAATGTGCCTAAATCCAATTTACCCTTTGTTTCTTTAATCTTCTTAAGGAGATAGTATGTAAAGAGTCCATGTACCTTTTCGCGATAGGGATAAGCCGTTTCCTTATCTGTTACCGCGCTGTAAACAACCATGCTTCCCTTGGGCTTTTCGATTTGAGGTTTGATGGCTATACCGCGCGCTGAAGCTAAGGTTTCGCCACTACGCTGCGAACCGCTGAAACATGCATCCATGAGCACCAACACATCCTGTGCAGGAATTTCGCCTAACATGCTGTAGAGTTTTGACAATTTATAGGCTCCTTCCAAATCTGTACCGTCGGCATCGGTGGGGAGGAGGTATGCCTCTTTCGTTGCATCATCGGGCACGCCATGTCCGGCGTAATAGACGATGAAGCGAGCTTCTCCGTTGAAAGCTTCGGCTGTTTGCTTAATCCAATTGAACTGCTGGCGCATTTGATTGAGCGTAGCGTTGGGAATGAAGCGTACGTTTGTTGAGGGAATACCTAATGCTTTTGTGCAGTATTCTTTGAAAATAATACCATCGTTGTAAGCAAATTCAACGTTCTTTTCGTACTCGTACTTTTCGTTGGCAATTATTACGGCAAAAGTATTTTCCTGCTTTGTTGTTGCAACGGGGATTTGTACGTCAACGTCGGATGTACCTAACGTCAGTGCGGTAGTTGAGAATCCCTGCTTACCGCCGTTGTCGAGTTCGATAGAGTCGAAGTTATAGTCCACTTTTGCAATTGAATATTTCAAGGCTTCGTCGTTGCGATAAACGTAGGTTGCGCCATTCTGCATTGTGAAATGGTATTCTGCAAGTCCTAAACCATCGTTTTCGATTGTAAACTTAGGAGTGCATATCACCTTTGAGAATGAAGCCTTGAATTCTTCTGCGTCCTTGTTGGGAATGTGGACTGTGAGCGGAGTTTTTGAGTATTTCGACTTGATATTGAACGTTTCGTTATCGGGGTCGTAAGGACCAACGATTGAAAGTTCGTCCTTAGGCATATCCTTAGAGCGTGTGTGGATGAATTGTTCCTGAGCATCCTTTGTGAGCGAGAATACGAGCTGTTGGCGTGTATCTTCGTTCACACGTTTCTGCCAGTCCTTCATTTTTTCATACTCGCCCTTCTTTTGCCAATCGTTAACAACGCGTTCTACAAAGTTTTGTGCGAAGAAACTGAATGACTTGCGGTGTTCAAGGATGGCAAGTGTTTTGCGATTTTCGATTTCCTCTGCAGCTTTTAACTTATCAATGAGTTCCTGCTGTAGAGCCTGACCATCCTTACCGAGTTTTTTTAACATCTTGGTAACCTTTTTGTTGAGCGATGTAAGTTTCTTGACGTCAGAAATGATAAGGTTCCCGGCATAGTCGTAAGCTTTGTAGCGATAGTTTTCATCTACAACGTAGAAATAGTTGCTGTTTGAAGCATCAAATCGGTTGTAAGCGTAAACGGGTTCTATGGGCATTTGTCCATCAAGACCGACGAAACAGAAGTTACTATTCTTGTACTGTAACAATCCGTGGTATTCTGAAGAATATCGAATGGGGTCGTCAAACTGAGGAGCTATGAGTTCTCTACCTGTAACGTCGCACAAACCATGCTTACCGTTGATTGTGACGTCAAAACCAATTTTGTCAATAAATGTGTAACTATGATAGCGTTCGTCATCAAGGATAGCAATTCCGTCAACGTCGTACAGTCCTACAAAGTTGTTCTTTTTAGTTTCGATTACCTGCACATTATCGACAGTTGTGCTCTTGATGTCTGTGAATTCGCAAGGAAGCAGAAGTATGCCTTGTGAAGTGTAAAGTCCCTTTACATTGTCGCGCTTTACGAGGAAGCATGCCTTGTTGGCAAATTGGAGAGGTTCGATTTCGCTATAGCTGAAGGGGAGAATCTGGTTGCCTGCATTAAAGTCGAAAGCTCCCCACAATCCTTTTTCCTGTGCATAGAGTATGAGACGATTATCGACATTCGCAAAATTCACTCTTGCAAACTGGCAGGGGTAGAGTTCTTCAAAGTCCTGAGTATAAACGCCCCAAAGGTCATTCTTTTTGCATAACAGATAACCATGTGAGCTTTTTGTTTCTTCAAATTCGCAGGGAACTACAATTTTACCGCTCTTATTGGCATAACCAAACTTTCCATCTTTCTTAAGAAGGTATAACTGGTCGGAGATAGAGATGCTTGTGTATTGGCAAGGTAATACTTCTTTGAGCGCAGTGTTGACAAGTCCGTAAGCACCACCTTTTTCTGCAATCGCTAAGCCTTCATCATCGACTAAATCTTGATAGTTTACGTTAGAGTAGGGGCAGGGTTGTAGTAGTGAAAATATCTTCCATTCATAGCCTGTTGAGGGTTCAACCGGTTTTGTGGGAAGTGGGTTGTAGGGTTTTGCGGGTTCGGTTACGAGTCCGCGTTCGCCCAATACTTGGTCTTCGTAAGGTTGGTATGCCACTTGTTTGGCTGCGTTGTTGCCGATAGCCGTTTCGCTAACGCCACTTACAATTCCGGAGAGAACCGCTCCGAGGATAGACGTGCTTTGTTGCTTTTGTTGCTGTGCTCTTTGTTCGGCGCGGAATTTTGCAACTGCAGCATTATAGGCAGCCTGGCGCGCAGCGTTCCAACGGTTTTCGGCTTCTTGCTTAGCTGCTGCGACACGTTCGTTGAAAGCCTTCAATTCGTTCTTATATCTGGTTTCTTCACGATTGTAGTTTTGCATGTCGCGTTCGTATTGCTTCATGTCCTTCACCCAATTATCGTGTTCTTCTTTTTTAAGTTCATCGAAAATTTCAAGTTCGATGAATCCTTTGTGTACTTTGTATTTAACAGCGTTTTCAGCGATGATGTTGCCTTCTTTGTCGGCAAAGCCATAATAATTTACGCCTCTGTCAGTGTAACCAAGAAGATACCAGCCTCCACTTTCGGTGCGATAGCGTGTAAGGGAGTATTTTGCTTTGAGTTTGTTGAAAATTGCAGCATCCTGTGCATTTGTAAACAAGTTTGTAAAGCATACTGCAATTATTAAAGTGATAAGTTTACGCATAATTTGTAGGTGTTAAAGCATCTTTATTTAGTTATTGTAATGTCAAAAATTCGGATGCAAAAGTCTTTGTCTTTGCTTCTGCATTTTGCCAACCATTTTTGAAAGTCTTGATAGCTGAGACTTCGTGGAAGAATCGTTTCCATCGTGTTTTTATCAATTGCCTTAGTGAACGGGTTGGGAGAAAAGAGCACGTAGAGTTGATTTTTTTCCAAACTTTTTTCACAGGTCATGACATATTGTTCGACGTATCCTTTTTCTTCCGCAGGGGCGTGTTGGGGAGAGAAGAATGTGTAAGCTTGTCCGGCAGCGACAGGTACTTTACCATTGGTTTGCTTGGGATATGGGAGCAGACAGAAAGCTTCGTCGTTTTCGCCAATGAGGTAGACTGCGATGTATCCATCGATTGGGGATGTAAACGAAAGGTAAATGTCGTCGTAGTTTCTGAAGTTGGTATCCTCGAACTTGTTGTCAAATCCGTTTCGGAGCACTTTGATGTCAAGGCTTGTTTCGGCATTTTTGATTTCGCGGATAATGCCTTTAACCTTAACCGTTATTACGATAAATTCATCGGTAATGAGGGGCTCGGAATATTCGGGTTCACCAATGGTGCGCAACCACTCTCCACGTACTTCGCTGCTGCCTAATGTCTTGATATCTACGTTCGAACGTCCTCTGCTGTTATTTATTTTTGTAGAAGTCGTGCGTGATACGATGCTTCCAAACTTTTCTTCAATAATAGCCAGTTTTGCTTGTTCCAAAGCATGGTTTTTGGCTTCGATTATTGAGAGATTGAGTGGAGCATGGTATGTAAATTCTGTTTCCACCTTCATTTCTTTCTGTGCGAAAAGCATTACAGAACTGAAAGTGGAAACAAAAATAAGAGCAATTAGTCGTAGATTGTGCATGGATTAGAATCCTAAGAGTTCGTCAATTTCATCCAAGAGTTCGTCGCCTTGTTTTTCTAATTCTTCGCGGATACCCTGTTTAGCAAGTGCGCGTCCCTTTTCCATGCTGTAGAAAATCTGTACGCGAACTTCGTAGTTCTTATTTTTGAGTCGGCGATACGTTTCGATAACAATAATGGTCTGACCGAGTTTTTGAGTGACAAATGACTTTGCAGCAGTGATGGCTTTGCTTACAGAGGCAGCTTCTTCGGCAACCAACTGCTTGTTGGAGTTGTTGGCTTCAACAAGTTTTGTGATGTTTGACTCGATGTTTGATGCGAGGTTCATGCGTGCAATTTCAAGTGCTTGCATTTTGGCTCCGTCGTAGTGTTCGCCGATTGAGGTTGCATCGCCCCAAACGAATTTGGGAGTAACACCGTCGTCTTCGAATGAATTCTGATAAAGAGCTGAATTCTCAATTTGTTTTTCCAATGCGAGTCCGCCAGGAGCAACGAGCCATCCTTCTTTTGCCATTTGCTTAGCTTGCTTTCTTGATGTCTTGGATACTTTGTCGTCTTGCAATTTCTTTACCAAACCCATCATTTCTGAGCGGTTCTTGTATTGCTGCTTGTTGATTTGTGCATTTGCTGAAATTGATAGAAATAAACCAAGGATAAAGGTCAATACGATTGTTTTCATAATAGTAATTTTTTATTAGTTAATTGTTGTTTGCTGGTGTTGCCGAAAATTAAACTTCTTTTTAGAGTAAAAGAGATGTTAATTTTTGCAAAGGAAATTAAATATTAACAAACGTTTATAAACAAAATGTCTCCAATATGGAGACGTTGCCATATTGGAGACTGTGGGGCTTTCTACGCTGTGTAGTAAGGCTCGCATTATTGATCAAGAAAAAACAAGGTTTTATTTAATCGTTGGAGCGTTGGAGGATTTGTCAATGGTTTCTTTGTTGGTTGAGGCTTCTGTTGTTATATTTTCTGCGATTTCAGCGGGATTATGTTGCTTGAAGTCGGTTGTTGCGTCTTGCATTAGGGGAGTTTCTGCTGTTGTGTCTTGCATTAGGATAGTTTCTTCTGTTGCCTCTTGATTCAGGATTGTTTCTGCAGAGGCGGTTTCTGCGATTGAAGATTCTTTTTGTAGTTCTTCGGAGAGTTTTTTAAAGAGGTCGTATTCTAAAATGCAAGATGCTCGCCAAATGATTTCTATGTCCAGATTGGGTTTGTTGAAAATTTTATAAACGTTGGTGCGAGTGCAACACATTTGGTGAGCAAACCATGTTACGGTTTTCTCTTTCTCGTGCAGCGCACTTTGTATGAGTTTTCCTGCATGTACCACTTTAAGATTTTTGGTTTGAGTTATTATACCAGTTTGAAGAATGAATGGCCGGAAGACCATGCAAACAATTGCGATTTTCTTCGTTAGAGTGGCGAAGAAATGTGTAGTGTTAACTCCAATTATTTTTATCTTTTTAATCAGAACAACTTACACCTCGCAACATTCAAAATCGTGGTATGTATGATTAACTATTTATAACTTAAGTAGTTTTTTAAATGCAAAGAAAGTTATTTGTTAATAAAGTTGATTAAAATAATTGTCGCCAATATGGAGACGTATCCATAATAGAGACATGAAAAATGTAATATTTATGCAAAGTTTTGTTATCAAACGTCGAAATGATAGGTTTAATGCGGGGCTACTTGTGTGCTCATCTATCTGCGCGCAAGCATATACATTAATGAGGGATAGAAGTGTTGCTAACTCTTCGTTTGATGCATGAAGGGAGGGAGGAGAGGTGAGAGGTGAGAGGTGAGGGCTTGTTCTAATGAAAAAAGAATGCGGAGCGAGCGATGCATTCTGAAAAAATGCTTGTCGCTCGCTCCGCATTTCTCTTGAAAAACCATGTGGCATTGCCACGGATTTTCATTTTTGCGAAACTATGTTGTGATTATTGCTTCAACCAGTAGTTGTAAACCTTGAGGTTTGTCACCTTGCTCTTGAAGTCGCCTGCCTTTTGGAGGGGGAACACGAGCGTGCGCTGGAGGTTCATCTTGTCACCTGTAGTGTACATGATGGGTTCAGCAGCTCCTTCGGCATTGTACATTGCGTGTACCTGGTTTTCGGGCTTGATGACGTAGATGGTCTTTGCGTCGAGCGTTTCCTTGTGCTGGCCGTCAACGTAGAGCACTGTCTTCTTGTTGTCGCCCTGGATGAGGATGTCTGCCTTCTTGCCTACGGGGATGCGGTAGTTGAACTGTGCGAGGAAACCGTCGCGCCAGAAACCAAGGCGGCCCGTCTTGGGGTCGGAGAGGTAAACGATGGCGTTGTCTGAGCTGAAGAGCACGGTGCCGGCTGCTTCCTGAGCGCCCTCAACTGTGAAGCTCACGCTGTAGTTGTAACCGATTTCGGCAATGGGCTGTTGCTTGCCAGCCTCAACAATAGCTGCTTCGTAAACGAGCTTGGGCGTTGTGCCGTAGAGTGCGAGTTCGTTGACACCGGGAGCTTCAGAGAGTTGGAGGCGCTTTTCGTTGAACTCAGCGTAGGGGAGTTGTGCCTTCTTTGCTGTCCAGCACTTCACAGCCAATGTCTGCAATGCGGGGAACACGCGGTGGTGAATATCCTTTGTTGAAATACCGTTCACGTGGTCGTTCCATACGGCAAACATACCACCGAGGATTGCGGGGTCGCCTTCTTCAAACGTCTGGTTGCCGATGTTGGCGGGCGTCCAGTGGTCGTAGAGGTAGTTGCAGTTGAGGTAGTCGTAGTAATAACCAGCTGCTGGCACGATATAAACGGCACCGTCGGGGATACTTACGAGCTTGTAGCCCTGCTTCTTCATTTCTGTGGGGTCAGCGTAGCCGTTGTACCAGCAGTTCATGATGACATTTTCTGCCTTAACGGGAGTTTCGCCCTTAGCGTGAGTGAGCGCACCCCAAACCATGGCTTGCTTGCCAAAGCTTTCAACGTACTTGATGTAGTGGTCGGTGAACTTGCGGAATGCTTCAACCACGTCCTTCTTAGCATTGGAGTATTCGTCCGTACCGATGTGAACGCGAGGACCGCGGAACACGGGGTTTTCGCCTTCAAGATATTCTTTGAAAAGTCCGTCAACGAAGTCGTAAGTTTCCTGCTTGAAGAGGTCGAGGTGATCCATGCCGTATTCCTTAGAACCAATCTCGGGCTTGTAGTGTGTGAATGCCAAAGAGTGAGCAGGCACGTCGATTTCGGGAACTACTTCAACGTAGTTTTGTTCAGCAAGGATTTGCATGTCGATGAACTCCTGCTTTGTGTACGAGCCGTCCTTAGCTGTGAGACCGGGGTATGTTGTGCTTTCGAGGCGGAAGGCTGCCTGCGTCTTGCTCCAATCATTGCCGAAGAACTGGCGGAAGCCGTTGTCGTTGAGGTGCACCTGGAGCGTGTTCATCTTGTAGTAAGCCATAATCTTTACGAGGTTGCGAAGATATGACATGGGGATGAACTTACGACCTACGTCGATCATGAAACCGCGCATTGCGTATTCGGGCACGTCAATGGTTGTACCCTTGGGAAGTTCAGCGTTAGCATTCTGTTCTGAAAGCTGGAGCACTGTGCGCGTTGCCCAGAAAGCGCCTTGCGCTGTTGCTGCTGTCATCACAGCCTTGTCGGCAATTTCGAGCTTGTAGCCTTCAGCGCCTAAAGTTGCGTCCTTCTTGTTGAGCACCATTACGAAGTCGCCAGCCTTGCCAGAACCCTTCACAACCTTGAGCGTACGGCCTGTAAGCAGTTCGTAATCGGCAGCGAAAGCCTGAGCGATGCGCATGAGTTCCTTGTCGCCACCCTTTACGGCAATGCGACCCGAGGGGGCAAACATGCCTTCGGCTCCGGTCCACGTCTTGAGTTCGGGCACTACGAAGGGCTTGGGATTAACCTCAGCCTGAAGTTCGAGCACACCCATCATGAAGCAACCCACGAGGAATATGCACAACTTGCTAAAATTGAACATTTTCATAAGTTTTAATGTTTAAAGTTTATAATTTGAATGATTCTTTTGCAAAGGTACAATATATTTTTTATATTTATATGTTTTATATATTTTTTTATAATCCTCGTCTATCGCAGAGAGGAGCAATCCGATGTGACTTATGTACTTATGCAAGATTTCGGGGCTGTAGTGCTATCGCTCCCCGTTGTAAGCCAGGCGCTGCGATGGTATAGATAAAAAAAGAGGTTTCCTACGAAGTGCAGTTCGTAGGAAACCGTTAGAGTACTTACAAAGTGCAGTTCGTAAGTCTCTGCTTTTTTCTTAAATTTGGTTAATCTTATTTGGATTAGCCGGCGATGATAGCTCCTGAGGGGCAAACATCAGCACAAGTACCGCAGTCAACGCAAGCGTTGGGGTCGATTGAATACTTTTCGCCTTCAGAGATTGCGCCAGAAGGACATTCGTCAATACAAGTACCGCATGCGATACAGTCGTCAGTAATAACGTAAGCCATAATAGTAAATTTTAAAATGTTTGTTATGTAAATGTTGTTTGTTGCGAATACGAAAATTGGAGTGAACCAAAAATTGGAGAATCCAAAACTCGAGTGCAAAGATACGGCAACGACTTAGAAAAACAAATTAATTTGACTTTTTTTTGAGCATCTTGCACAAAGTTTTCTTGTCAACTCATAAGTTTCGCTTAAATTTGCACAAAATCAAAACAATCTTCATCATGAATAAATACATTTTCTTCATATTGTGCGTGTGCTTTGCTTGTGTCGGGGGCTTTGCGCAGGAGCGTAAGGTTCAAAACAAGCCTTTTATCGATGAACGACGTTTTCACTATGGTTTCTTCTTCGGACTGAACGACCAGGGGGTGGAATTTGAAAATAATGGTTTTATTGACCCTGCAACGGGGGCGCAGTGGCTTGTTGAGAACGACAAGACGAATATGGGCTTTACCGTTGGCGTGCTTGGCGATTGGCGTATAAACCGCTATGTGTCCTTGCGTTTGCAACCATCGCTTATTTTTGGCAGTAAGCACCTGACGTTTTATAATGTCAACGATAAAGAGCGCCAGTCGCAGGATATGAAATCCACTTACATTTCTCTTCCTGCCAATATCAAGTTGGCGGCTCCTCGTTTTAACAACTATCGCCCTTACTTTATCGGTGGTGTGAGTGCGCACTACGACCTTACGGCAAAGAAACATACTTATCTGCGTACAAAGCCGCTTACATTTTGCCTGGAATTGGGTATGGGGTGTGATTTCTACCTTCCTTTCTTCAAGATGATTCCCGAACTGAAGTTTTGCTTTGGACTGGGCGACATTCTTGAAAAGGACCGCAAGGATTTGCTCAATGCAGCCGACCAGGTGTTTACCAAGAGTGTGAACAATGCGAAGTTCAACATGGTGATGCTGACGCTTTATTTCGAATAATCTAATTTTTAATGCGAAGTTTTATTCATGGCACAGCGTATCCTTATTGTTGACGACGAAGCCGATTTGCGCGAGATTCTGCAATTCAATCTTGAAAATGCAGGTTTCGAGGTCGATACGGCAGCCTCTGCCGAGGAGGCTTTGGAAATGCTTCGAGCGGAGCATGCGTTAATCTTGCTCGACGTGATGATGGGCGGAATGTCGGGGTTCGACATGGCGCGAAAGCTGAGGCGCGATTTGAACAATCAGATTCCGATTATCTTCCTCACGGCGCGCGACACGGAAGCCGACTTGCTACGCGGTTTCTCCGTTGGTGGCGATGACTTTATAGGCAAACCCTTTTCGCTGCAGGAAGTGTTGGCGAGAGTGCGTGCGGTGCTGCGCAGACAAATGGTGCAACCCGTTGAGAAAACGGAAGTAGAAGCGCCACAGAATCCTTTGCGCATCGATAAGGAAAAGAAACTGGTGTATATCTACAACGAGGTGGTGCAACTTTCGCGCAAAGAGTACGACATTCTTTGCCTCCTTGTAGAGCATCCTTCGCGCGTCTTTACGCGTGAAGAGATTTTGCATCGCGTTTGGGACAATGATAGCCTGGTGCTCGAGCGCACAGTGGATGTGCACATCACGCATCTGCGCAAAAAGTTGGGCGCAGAGTTGGGCGCTTGTATTATCAATCGTCAGGGGTATGGTTATTGTTTTCAGCCTGCTTAAGAAGGGGAATAATAGATGAGTAGACGAGTTATTAGGTACGAGCGAGGGAAAAGGAGAAAGGAGAAATAGCCGTGCGGAAACTGCAATGCTGATGAGCGTAAGCGAATAAACCATCCGGATGGTTAGTCTTATAACCTCATAACCTCATAACCTTAAAACCTTATAACCTTATAACCTCACAACCTTATAACCTTATAACCTTATAACCTCACAACCTTATAACCTTATAACCTTATAACCTTATAACCTCACAACCTCATAAACCACCTAACAAGTTGTTTGTATGAAAAAACCGTTGCTTTCTTATAAGCGAAAATTGTTGCTTTATTTCACGCTGCTCTTTCTTACGTTTGCTGCTATACTCGTTGTGTTTCAGCATCAGCGCGAGGAGCATTATAAGGTGGCTTTGCTCGAAACGGAGTTGCGAAGTTATTCCGACTTGCTGGCGCACTTTGAATGCTTGAAGAACAAGCACATTGAAAACGATATAGCCGAACCTATCTTCGCAGCGTTGCCTCGCGAATTAAGAATCACGATTTTGAGCCGAAAGGGCGAGGTGCAATATGAGTCGGGCGATGTTGACCTGATAGAAATGGAGAACCACCTTACGCGTCCGGAGGTTGTGGAGGCGCTCAATACGCAGGAAGGGCACTTTATCCGCACGTCCTCGACTACGGGGCGCGAGTTCTTTTATTTTGCCAAGGCTTATCCCGACTGCATCATTCGTGTGGCTGTGCCTTACGATAGTGCGATTCAGAATATGCTCAAGGCCGATAATGTCTTTTTGTGGTTTGTGTTAGGGATATTTCCCATTGTCCTCGTGTTGCTTATTCAGGTCTCCGACCATTTTGGAAAATCTGTTGCAATGCTGAATCGCTTTATTGTCTCAGCGGAGCGAGGGCTTGTGGACTACAACCATATTGAGTTTCCAAATTCGGAGTTGGGACGTATGGGGCACACGATTATGCAAAAGTACAAGCAACTCGAAGAGTCGCACAAAGCTTTGCTTGCCGAACGTGAGAAACGCCGTATTTATAAGCGTGATATGTCGAACAACATTACGCACGAACTGCGCACGCCTGTGAGCAGTATCAGCGGATTTCTCGAAATCTTGCTCAGTAGTAACAATCTGACGCCCGAGCGGCAGCATTATTTCCTTCAGCGCGCCCACTCGCAAACACAGCGCCTTGCCGCAATCATCCGCGACGTTTCGCTTATCACAAAGGTGGACGAGGCGCCCGATACGATGCAGCGTACGCCCATCAATGTGGCGCAAGTGGTGAACGATGTGTGCGAGGAGATGGCAGCGCAGCTCGACAATCATATGTTGCCTATACAATGTGCGATTCCGGAGAACGTGAGTATTCGTGGGAACTACTCTCTCGTTCACGCCATTTTCCGAAATCTGATTGAAAATGCGCTGCGCTATGGCGGGCAGAATGTTGAGATGAAACTCGAACTCGAGCGCGAGAACGATAGCCACTATTATTTCCTTTTCTACGACACCGGGAATGGCATTGCTCCCCACCATCTGTCGCGCATCTTCGAACGCTTTTTCCGTGCTGACGAAGGGCGTACGCGAGCTACCGACACAGGTGGCACAGGGCTTGGGCTCTCTATTGTTCGCAATGCGGTACGCTTTCATTATGGCGAAATCACTGCCTGCAATCGTCCCGGTGCCGGTTTGCAGTTCAACTTTTCGTTGGCAAAGTAGAGCGTGCGACTTTCGTGTCGTGAGAATAGGGCGACGCTCTGCATAAATATTAGCGCTGTTTCCACAATGCAGTATTGACGCTGTCGCAGCTATTGATAAATTTAAATGCTCACAACTTTCGTGCGGACTGAATTATCGCCGCTTGGAAGTTGTGAGCATTTGTATTATCGTATGGTTCTTTATTCAAGTTTCGCAAGAGCTCAACTTGTTAGGTTATAAGGTCTTAAGGTTATAAGGTTTTAAGGTTTACCATTCGGAGTACTCCTCTATTCGTTAATATAAACAGTCTGGATAGTCCTCAAGACCTTAAAGCGTAGCGACCTATCAACCTCATAACCTAATTCAACTGAAACTTGCGAAAGTTGAGTTCTTTACGATTCTATAATCAAAGTTTTTCTCTATTTGCTGGTTGCTTTATATCCCGACACGGGCGAGAGCGCTACTACGTAGCAGGCACCATAGCGAACGTTGGCCGAGGTGAGTTTGATGTGCGACATTCCTTCGCCCACTCTCACTTCGTATTCGTTGAGCAATGGTTGTTTGGGTTCTGTTTCAAGGTCGTCGGAGTCGGTTATCCAGAGTCGCGTGAGCAGTCCGCTTTCGTTGTCAATCTCGTAACCCCATACTGTCGTAGCATGATGCAGAGTTCGAAGGTCGGACGAAAGTGCCACGGTCATTGACGTGATGCCGCGGTCGATAAAGTCCACTACGTATTGCGTGAATGCACGGAGGCGTTCCTTTCCTCGCAGCGAAGTGCCATTACCCCAAAGATAATAGTTGTTGAAGTCGCCTGCATAGAGCCCTTTGTACCAGTCGAACATGTAGGTGTATTCGTGGTAGAGGTGGGGATAAATGTCATTCCAAACCGTTTTGAAATAGCCGCCATCGCATCCCGCATAAGGATAAGCCTGCGAACCTGCTGAGGCATTTTCTCCGTAGAATACGCCTTCAAAGTACCAGGGCACGGCCTCGACTACGTGTCCGCCCTTTTGGTTCCACCATTGTTTGTGAAACAGTTCCATCAGTGCCAGCTCATAGGTTTCGCCCGGACCGTTGATGGCGCCTTGTGGTAGTTCGTTGCCTGCTGCAACATAGCGGTCCTGCCACCACTGAATGATGTTCGATGCTGAGGCAGCCCAGCACATATTGATGTCGCCGTTTTCGCCGCGCCCCACTTTGTTTACGTCGTACCATCCACCGTCGCGGCTTACGCCTTCAGCAAAGACGATGGTTTTGCCCGCAGGTTGCGCAGGGGGAACTACGATGTCTTCTATTTTGATGCTGTCCACTTCGTGTTGTGCCACAATGGTGGGCACTCCTCCGCTCCAGAAGAGCATGCACCCCTTGCCGTCCTGTGGAGCGAGCGTGATGCTGTCCGTCTGTATGCAAAGGCGCTCATTGACAACGCTTCCATTTTTGTAGAAACATATTTTATAGTCCTTTTGTCCCCACGCTTCGTCGGTTCCACATACGGCGGCGAGCACAATTGCCACAATGTGAATAAGGGACTTGCTACGGTGCTTCCAATCATGAAATCTGTTTGCCAAGTTCATGTGTATCGTCCGGATTTAGTGTTAGTCTTTCATTTTTAACCCTACAAAAATACATGTTTTAATTTATCCCTACAAATCGGGACAGCGTGCCGAATTTCTGTATATATCGTATGTTTGTGAATGATTGCGGTGTATATACGCCTGTAAGTAAGCGTTTTATCCTGGAATCGGTCGAATGCGCATTAACTTTTAGTAATACTTATTGACAATATTTATATTCTCATTAACTATTATTATAAGGATTTATTTGTTGAGTTTTAAAAAGTCGTTTTAATTTTGCTTGCGGAAAGCAGTATTCACATTTTCTTTTTTCTAAAAAAATGACAAAGATTATGCTAATCAAAAATGTTCATGCAAGAGAAATCTTAGATTCGCGTGGCAATCCCACCGTTGAAGTAGATATAACATTGGAAAATGGAGTTGTAGGCAGAGCTTCAGTGCCCTCGGGAGCATCGACCGGAGAGAGGGAGGCCGTGGAGTTGCGCGACGAGAAGTGTGCGCGCTACGGCGGTCGCGGTGTACAGCGTGCGGTGAGCAATGTCAACACGGTGTTGGCGCCTGCGCTCATCGGTTGTGCGGTAAACGACCAACGTGCGATCGACGAAAAACTCATAGCGCTCGATGGCACCTGCATCAAGCATCGCCTGGGAGCGAACGCGCTGTTGGGCGTTTCGTTGGCTGTGGCGCGTGCTGCAGCGCTGGCGCAGGGAGTGCCGCTTTATCGCTATCTTGGCGGAATCGGTGCGCACCACATGCCCGTGCCGATGATGAATATCATCAATGGAGGGGCGCACTCGGATGCTCCCATCGCTTTCCAGGAATTCATGATTCGTCCCATTAGCGCACCCAGTTTTGCTGAGGCGCTGCGGATGGGGGCAGAGGTGTTCCATGCGTTGCGCAAGTTGCTCAAACAGCGCGGACTCTGCACTGCTGTAGGCGATGAAGGCGGATTTGCTCCTGCGCTCCACAATGTGGAAGATGCGTTGGAGTGCATCGTCTCCGCCATCAGTGCCGCAGGCTATCAGCCGGGCAAGGATGTAACAATCGCTATGGACTGTGCAGCGTCGGAGTACTTCCATAACGACGTTTATGACTATCGCATATTCGAGGGCGAAAGTGGCAAGGTGCGTACGAGTCAGGAACAGGTGGATTTTCTTGAACAACTTGTTAATAAATACCCTATCGACTCTATCGAAGATGGCATGTCGGAAAACGATTGGGACGGTTGGCGCCTGCTCACCGACCGATTAGGAGCGCGCTGCCAGCTGGTGGGCGACGACCTGTTCGTGACGAATGTCAAATTCTTGAAAAGAGGTATTACAGAACATTGTGGCAATGCTATCTTAATTAAGCCCAATCAAATCGGAACGCTTTCGGAAACGCTCGATGCTGTGGCGCTGGCTATGCGCTCGGGCTATGCTGCTATCATCTCGCATCGTTCCGGTGAAACGGAGGACACATTCATTGCCGACCTTGCTGTAGCCACAGGTACCGGACAAATCAAGGCTGGCTCGCTCAGTCGAACCGACCGCCTCGCGAAGTACAATCAACTATTGCGCATCGAAGAAGAACTTGCTAACGTAGCCGTTTATGGACCGCGACAGCAAAAGTAAATATCTTTTTTAGGTTATGAGTTTTAAGGTTATGAGGTTATAAGGCTATGCAGCATTTTTAGAGTACAGAGAACAGAGTACAGAGAACAACTGCCGTGCGGAATGCAAGTCAGCGTGCAAGCAAGCGTTCGAGTCTAACCTCACTCGTCTACTATTTTGAGGTTGTAAGGTTATAAGGTCGCTTCGCTTGTAAGGTTTTAAGGTAACCAATCCGGATGGTCTCTCATTTATTCGCTTACGCTCATCAGCTTCGCAGTCTCATTTCTGATTTCTCCTTTATTCGCTTACGCTCATCAGCTTTGCAGTCTCCTTTTTTATCGCTCGTTTACTAAAAGTTGACAAAATCACTTTGTCAACTTTTTTAACATCTGTTAACGTCGCTCAAAAAGTAAAAAAGTTTGAAACTTTAACTTCTGTTAAGAAAAACTTAGGAAGTTTAACAAAAATTTTCGGAAAACAGCGCAAATTTTTCCTTCTTCAAAAGAAAAAAGTTTTTCTTCAAAGGAAAAAATTCCTACTTCAAAGGAAAAAAATCCTTCTTCAAAGGAAGTTTTCAGGAGAAAGGTT
>JAZQXH010000054.1:0-43918 GCA_045632745.1 Alloprevotella sp. | reverse complement strand
GCCAAAGTTGCAAAGCTTGAATACTTAAAGATAATTAACGTCTGAAACGTCCTTTCTGCTCACCTGTGCCATAAGGTTCACGACCTTAATTCGCAGTATTGGAGCGGAAATATATGTCCTGATTTACCTGTAAGAAACAGGCTTATCAATTGCAAAAATATGTAAAAAATGCAAATCGATAGGGGGTTAGAAGACAAAATTGTCGAAAAGGATGAAAAATTTATGATGTATTCAGGTGTTGAGTTGAAAACGCATGCTGTTATAAGTTAAGGTTATGAGGTTGTAAGGTTTTAAGGTTATAAGGTTGCCCTGCGGAATGCATGCCAGCGTGCAAACAAGCGTTCGAGTCTAACCTCACTTGTCTACTAATTAAGGTTATAAGGTTTTGAGGTCGCTTCGCTTGTGAGGTTATAAGATGAGGTTGTGAGGTTTTAAGGTTATGAGGGCTATGCAGCGTGCAAACAAGCGTTTGAGTCCGACCATCTCGTCTACTCGTACCTCGTCTACTTGTTTACTAAAAACTTGACAAAATCGTTGTCAAGTTTTTTTAACATCCCTTAACACTGCTCAAAAAGTAAAAAAGTTTAAAACTTTAACTTCTGTTAAGAAAAACTCAGGAAGTTTAACAGAATTTTTCGGAAAATCGAGGAAAATTTTCCTTCTTAAAAAGAAAAACGTTTTACTTAAAAGGAAAAAATTCCTACTTAAAAGGAAGAAAATCCTTCTTCAAAGGAAGTTTTCAGGAGAAAGGTCACAAAAAAAGGAGGGCAGCACAGCCCTCCTTAACCTTTATGCAAATATACATTATTTTTCAGCGATTTCCAAATCTGCATTTCGCGCCATTTTTACAAAAGTTAACAGTTTTGCGTATACTTTTGCTATTTCTAAACTTACAAAAAAGGCGGTTTTTGCAAGCCCGATTTTGGGCGCAAAAATCGAAATGCACGAAAAATATCAAAACAGAATTTCGTGTTTATTAAATTACGAATGTGTGCTTAGTTCGTATTTCATAAAAAAACATATAGATATACTTGATATTTTTGAACCCGAACCAACGGTAGACGTTGGTTCGGGTTCAAAGAAAATTCCACTGAAATTACGCTATTCCCAGAACGTGCTTGAAGGATTGCGCTCCTTTGTAAGCGACTCAGAGGGATCTACATAATTATCCGGTCTGTCGTAAATCTTTACGGGGGATGTTGCGACAATGCCTTGCAGTTCGAGGCTTACAGCCTGAGCAGCAGGAACTATATACGTTTTCTTCATAAAAAATTATAGTATTATCAGATTTTATAATCTATATTATAAGGTTATAAGGTTGTGAGGTTATAAGGTTGTGAGGTTTGCCATTCGGGTTACTCCCCTATTCGTTTATTAAAACCTAACGAGTTCATAACCAAACTCAATTGAAGTTTACGAATGTTGAGTTTACTTTATAATCACCTTCTTACCATTCACGATGTTGAAACCGCGCTGCGGCGTTGTGAGTTTGCGTCCGGCAAGATCATAGATTGCAGAACTTGCGGGTGTCGCAGAGGGACCGCCTTCAATATCTGTTGTCTGGTCAAAACGAATGCGCAATGCCTTCATGTTGGTAGGCAGGGTCTGCACGTTCCATTCCATCCAGCATTTATTAGCAGCAATTGTACCACCATCGTTGTCCATGCGGTAAAACCCCACCCCATTGGCGCCATTGGCGAAAATAAACTTTACGGCTGCATCGTTCTGCACCAAATCCTGCGCTACGAAATTACCTCGAAGCAGCGAACCTAGGAGCGATGTCTTTGCTTCTGCATTGGCATCAAACGGAATACGCAATTCGTAAGTACCAGCCTCAGCCTTAACAATTACGGGCGTTCCACTTTTCAAAACCTCACCACCGACAGCCACTTCTTGCATGCTGCAATCATAAACGCTATCTTCGCTGCTCTGAGAGATGTTGGAAACTGCAAAGTCGTAAGCAACCATCCCTGCAGGCATCACGACATTAAAAGGGAGGCAAAGCGTCGCCATACCAGCAGTGCTAACAGTAAAAGGGAATATTTCAGCCTTTGTTAGCGTAAAAGTTGAAAGATTTTCCTTACCTGCTTTATCGTTACCAAAGACGAGTTTGTCGTAATCGTTGACATACTTTATCTTGTCCTCATTATTAGGGTCGCGCATTTTGAAAACACCCGTTTCAACCTCTTCAAAAAGATACACTCCGGCTTCGGATGCGTTGTCGGAAAACATCAAGTGGTTCCAGGCATTAAGATTGGGCGACTTCAGATGCTTACCCTGCGCTGAGATGTTAAATCCAGCTCCTGAGGGCGTAATAGTGAAAAACTTATCGCCTGCAGCTGTTGTGCTGTATGTGCCTGTAGCAATCAATTTATATCCAACATTTCCGGCATTGTCCTTGTCTGAATTGTAACCTACAAAAACGGCTACATCTTCATCGCCGTTTTTGTAGTTGATTGTATAGACTCCACTGAAAGCAGGATTGATGGAGAAGTAGAAAGTCAACTTCGTTCCGTCATTCAAAGTAATCGTTGCACTATGAGCACCATCTGCTGCGTCTGCTTTGATTGCCACCTTGCTGAGGTCTGTGACAGTACCACTCACAGCGTATGAAGTGAAACTGCTGAGACCAGTCAGTTTGCCGAAATAAGGTGTCAAATCAACTGTGCTACCTGCTGCAACCGGAACGGTCGCCATGCCCGAAACATCGTTGTCAAGATAACGGTAAGCATAGTGCGTTCTGCCGTTTACTGTAACGGGGATGATGTATTTGCCGAGCATTTCGGTAGCCTTCTCTACGGTATTACCTTCTGGCTCGCGCGTATAGCTATCTGTATGTCCCACTTCGCCCTTAGCAAGCGGAGTTGTGCTGATACCAGAATCACCCACCTTGTGTGTCATACCGTGTGCCCAGTTCCATTCGAAGAACTTGTATTCACCATCCGTGCAGTTGTTATCGAAGTAATACTTCCAACGGGGATAGTAATAGTCCTTCAAAAGTCCCTGCCATGAGCGGTATGAGTAATCGGTCAAGTTCGTGCCGGGTGAAGACCATGTTGTCAAGATAGTACGTGCGTTATTGTATTCGTACCAATCGGGAGTAGCTGTCGTAGCACCTTCGACCTCGCCTGCCGCAGCACGAGCCTCCTGCGTCCACTTACCGAGACGGAAGTTGAGGTTGGTGCCTCTGAACGCGTCCATGTCCAGAATAAGTTGGAGGAAAGCATCACGACGTGCCTTGTATGTGGCGCCATTCGTACCTTCTGCATTCTTCGCTGCCCTGATACCGAGCAAGAGGTCGTAAGCATAGTCTGCCATTACAGCACCACCAAATTCTACGAGGTCGTAGTTGTAGTTGCTTTCATATACAGAACCTGCTGTGAGGTTGAGAGCATCTTTCTGGTCGAGCAACTTGTACACCGCATCAATCAGCATCTGACGACGTGCCGGAGTATAGGTGCCACCTGCATCAGCGAGTGTCTTACCCCATGAACTTGCCTTATTTGCATTGAGGTTAGGACGAGCCGCCCAAACATCTTCCACAGGACCTTGGATGCCATCTGCACCATAATTAAGGGGACCTTGGCGAAGCAAGCTCCACGCTTCCTTCACCACGCTGTTATCCTGACCATAGCGTGCTACAGCATAGTTGTCAACCCACGCTGCTACATCAGGCTGCACACCGTTCATCCAGGGGAGTTGATAAATCAAATCATAAGTTACGGGTGTTTGCTCAATAGCTTCAGGAGCTGCACCGATACCCTTGATGCTGCCGTACTTACCCTTGAACTTGAAGTAGTTGTCCGTCACATTCTGCAAGCGACCCATCAAACCTGAGCGACCGCCAAAGTTGGGGATAGCGCAGAACACAGCTTCCTGAGGCGCATAGCCGTTGTAGCCATCGAATGCGGGCGAGCCATCAGAGAAGAGGTCGAGCACGATGAGTTTTCCAGCAGGAACTGCTGTGAGCGAATACTTCTGCGTAGCGCTCCACTGCCACTGTTGAATCACCCATTGTGAACCAGGCTTAGCAGCCTCCATCGCTGCATAGAGTGCTTCATAGTCTTCCATCGTACCAGCACCACCACCTTCGTGGAAGGGGTCCATAGAGTAGTATTGGCTTTCACCCATAACATCCTTCAAACATGCGTAGTAGTCGGCTGCAATCTCTGCATATTTGGCATTGCTTACGCTGAGCAGCAACGGACGCACAAAGTCACCGGCCCAATTACCGCCATTTCCACGGGTAGTATAGCCCGATTTTGATGCAAAGTTTGTGGGTACCATACCCGACCAACCAGGCAATACGGGCTGCATGCCGAGCGCACGCTGTGCATCGACAATCTGCTTAGCGAGTTTCATCTGACGGGCATACCAAGCATCGTCCTGCACACCGCCTGCACCAGCCAAATTGTTGTAACCACTCTTTGAACCAGCAGCCGTACCGCCCCAACCTTCGAGGTTGTTCATTGCCCACCAAGCAATGAAAGCAGGACCTGCAACGAAGGCTTTGGCTTCGGCATCTGTGTAACCATACTTGCGCTTGCCTCCTTCTTCCATAGTGAGGAATTTGCGCCAAACTTCTTCCATACCGACGAGTTGAAGCGGCATATTGATACCGTGGAGCGCCATCCAGTCGATTTCCTGCTGCCAGCGCTTCCATGTCCATGAAGTCATAGAGTAACCGAAGGTACAAGTGTTCAGATAGTAACGGTACTTAGCATCAGAAACATGTGTTTCCGCCGTTGCGGGCAAAGGCAAGTTTGAAAGATCAGCGTATGCATCGCCACTCACCGTCTTTTCGTTGAGTGAGTTCCACGCAATATTAATCTTCGCAATGTGGTTCAAGTACCAACCGAGACCTGTAGTAATAGCACTGATGGCAGTACCCTTAATCAAAATCTTTTCTCCCTCTGCATCGAGTACAAATACCTCCTGCTTTGAATTGAGAGAGGGGTCGAGCACAAATTTGAACTTATCGGCTGCACCTTCACCACCAATACGATTGGCAAGCGCTACGACTGCAGCGGGATTGTCGATAATTTCAACCGATGTATAGACAAGCGTAACGGTTGCGTCATCTTCATTGACCACCACCTTCCAAGTATAACCGGGAATTTCTGTGGCAGTGACGGCATTGGCATCAAATTCCGCAATATTGATAGTAGCACCTGCTGTAAGCGATTCTTCATTATGCGTTACAACTACCTCATTTTCGCCGTTACCGGAAATCTGGAAAGTATAGTCCTTCGGAGCAACATAAGACATCGTGATATTAAATGCCTTAGCATTCATTGTGGTATTCTCCGTAACGAATGAGAATGAGAATGCACCACCGAGGTCGATGCTGTTGGGGAGAGTGAGTTCAAAATAATCATGTCCTTCATCAGAAGAATTCCATGCTCCGCAACAACAACCTACCCCTTCCTTTCCTGCATTCAGACCATCCAATAAGCCAGCATACGACTTATTATAATTGCCCGTGAAATAAGTCTCCTTAAGTTCAACCTTATCACCCTTTGCATCGAAGAGTTCAAATGAATCAAAACTCATGCGGTTCTTTCCATTTTTATAGAAAGCAGCAGATTCAGTGAGCGTAAAGCGAATCGTGTTGCATGTGCCTGGATACAGAATCTTGTTTGACGTGAAAGTATATTTGCCATCAGACACTGTTGCTGCAGTGGGATAATCTACACTATTGCTCAACGGTGCCAAAATCAAGTTCTTGATGTTAATACCGGTAGGCAAACCGTAGGAAAGTTGTGAGAACTCCGCCAACGTGTTGTTCAAAATGTAATCATTCACAGCGACAGTACCCGAAGCATTCGTAGTCTTAATCTGCAACAATTTGTCACCATTGTATGAAATGCTTGCGCTGAAGTTACCGATGTGAGTAACATTGTCAATAGTGTGGTCGCCACCATTAAATACAGCGTTCAACTTTCCACCATTGGTAGAACTTTGCAAATAGAACTGCAAACCTCTATAACCATTCTTTTCAGGGAAAGCATTGCTGCCAATCGCAAAAATACTACTACCCCATTGGTTATATGATGCCCCATTCGGATTTTCTACATCCATAGAAATGGTCCAAGCAGTGCCTGCGGGGACGGTTGTCCATCTACCACTTATATCTTGAACACCGACTGAGCTTGGCGAACCTGCCCCCGATATGTTTTTACCAATTAGTTCAAGACCAAACTGCATACCTGAATCTTTATCGCAATAAAGAGGTTGTCCCGCAGATTTCGTATCAACGTTTATAAACTTGCCATCAGCACGAGCTATCGTAAAAAAATTTGTTTCGGATTCTGCTATGGTCCAATCATAAGCTGTGCTACTAATCACAGCATTCCAATTACGGGATGAAGCCTGAGCAGCGTACGAACCATTAGCGTTTTTTAAACGCCAAGTCCCAGCAGTTTCCCCTGCTTCAAAGTAGATAAGACAAGGTTTTTCATTAAGACTAATGTTATTGGTTGTGGCATTTGCATTGGGTTCGTTAATCCCCAACGTCTGTATGTCAAGATACAACCCTGAAGTGACTTCCTTCAACGCATACATCTTACCCTGAGTGGGGTTAAATTCCGCCCAGCACTGCAAGCTGCAACAAAGCGCTAACAAGAGCGATAGAATAAATGATTTTTTCATAAAATTATTGATAAAGTTTATAATGATAAATCGGATTTATCGAAATGAAATTACTTATAGCAGATTCACAAGCGCACAACTACAATGAATATAGCCTCTCGTTATGTCACTTGATACTCCGTATTCTGCAAATGTACTTCAAAAGTTTTAATTAATAACAATAACTATCGCAAAAAAAGATAGTTACAATGGAGGAAGATAAAATTGAAAGCTCAGGAACTATTGGAAATCTACTATACTCACCAAAATTTGTGAAAAATAGAACAACAAGTTTTGAATAATTAACCATAATTATTAAATTTGCATCCAAGAAAAAGGAATCAAAGTTGGTTCTCTTTATTATTGAGGTTTCGCAAACGCTCAACTTTTTAAGTTATAAGGTTTTAAGGTTGTTAGATTGTAAGATTACGATTCGGTATGCAATCCGAATACTACATAAACAACTTACATTCTCTTGTTAATCATTGATAAGAAAGAACTTAGGCTTGCGAAACTAATTAGGACATTTTATTTATACTACACAACGTTAGTCATGAGCAAACTTATTGGAATCATTGATGTATTTCGTTCAGCCCTGATGGCTGGAGTATGCGTAGGGATAGCAGGATTCGGCTATTTAGCCACACGCGATATAGTCGGCAGCGTATTGTTCTCGTTTGGACTATTGTCCGTAATAAATTACAGACTCCGACTATACACCGGTACTGCAGGGTTTATAAAAAAAGGCGAACTTAAACTCTTGGGTTTAATTCTTGTTGGAAACATTTTCGGTTGCCTGTTAGTTGCTTTATTGGCACGACTTTCACCTTTTGAACTCCAGGCTTCGGCACAAAACATCCTCGAAGGTCGCTTGGCGGTAGGTCCGCTCAAAGGAGGATTACTGGCGATTGGTTGCGGTTTCATCATGACAACAGCCGTGACGTTTGCGAAAAAGGGAAACAACCTGCCTATACTTTTCGGCGTTCCTTTGTTCATCACCTGCGGATTTCCTCACTGTATAGCAGATGCATTTTATTACCTTACGGTCCCCGTTGATTTTTGGTTTGCAAACATGGGCGAAATCATCATCTTCTACGTAAGCATCGTTATTGGCAACTTCGTTGGTTGCAATTTCTACCGCCTCGTGATGGGAGCAAATGCATCGCCACTATAAACAAAAAAAAATCACACTTTATCAAGTAAATAAAAAAGGTAGTCTCCCAAAAGAGACTACCTTTTTTAGTATTTATGTGGGTTGAATAAGTTTCGCAAGTGCTCTACTTCTTAGGTTATAAAATCTTAAGGTTTTAAGGTTATGAGGTTATAAGGCTATGCAGCGTGCAAGCAAGCGTTTGACTCTGACTTCACTCGTCTACTCGCACCTAAAAACTTGTTTACTATTTTTAGGTTATAAGGATTTAAGGTTGTAAAGCGATCCAGTCCGCAAGGTCCTAAAAACCTTACCTCCTTAAAGCGAAGCGACCTCAAAACCTTAATCATAACCTTAAAGCGTAGCGACCTCACAACCTCATAACCTGACTCTTACCTTAAATGACACCCAATTCCTTGAACACCTTGGAAAGCTTTTCAACAGCAAGGTCAACTTGCTCCTTTGTATGCGTAGCCATCAGCGCAACACGCACCAATGTGTCCTGAGGTGCACAAGCAGGAGGAATAACAGGATTGATAAACACACCTTCCTGGAAAGCCATCATTGTTGCAGCAAACGTCTTTTCGATGTCGCGCACATATAAAGGAATGATAGGACTTTCGGTGTCACCGATTTCAAAACCGGCAGCACGGAACTTTTCTAGTGCATAATTCGTCACATCCCAAAGCGCAGCGATACGTTCGGGCTCAGCCTGAATGATTCGCACAGCCTCGAGCGCAGCAGCCGTAGCTGCAGGCGTATTGGAAGCAGAGAAAATATACGTACGGCAATTATGACGTATCCAGTTGATAATAGTAGAATCTGCAGCAATGAAGCCTCCGATACTTGCGAGCGACTTAGAGAATGTACCCATAATAAGGTCAACCTCATCGGTCAAACCAAAATGGTCGCATACACCACGACCGTCACGACCAAATACACCTACACCATGTGCCTCATCAACCATTACGGTAGCGTTGTACTTCTTCTTCAAACGGATAATTTCGGGCAGATTGCAAAGGTCGCCTTCCATAGAGAACACACCATCAACAACAATAAGCTTTACCGCATTAGGATCGCAACGCTGCAACTGCTTCTCAAGGTCAGCCATATCATTGTGCTTGAACTTCAATTGCTTCGCCATCGACAGACGACGTCCATCAATAATAGACGCATGGTCGCGGTCATCACAAATAATATAGTCGTTGCGTCCACACAAGCAGGCAATAACACCTGAATTCACGGTGAATCCTGTTGAGAAACAGAGCGACTCATCTTTGCCTATGTACTTTGCAATTTCCTTTTCAAGTTCTACGTGCAAGTCCAACGTACCATTCAAAAAACGGCTACCGGCACATCCTGTACCATATTTGTCAAGTGCATCCTTCGCAGCCTTAATGATGCGTTCATCTCCTGTAAGACCTGTATAAGCATTAGAACCGAACATCAATACATGGTGTCCGCCCATTTCAACCTCAGTACCCTGCTTTCCATCAATTTCACGAAAATAAGGATATGCACCTTTCTCCATCAATTCCTGTGGAAGTGTGTACTGCGCTAATCTTTCCTGTAATAAACCCATTTAATATATAAATTAATTGCTATTCCGTTTTAAATAAATGTCTATAAGACAAAATCATGCTCATCTACTTGCGAAGAAAAACATCGCCGTAAACTTCATCATTTCTTAAACTTCGCAAAATTACTGCTTTTATTTTAAACTAACTACTTAACGTATGAAAAATTGCGCTTTTACGGAAGAAATGTGCAATTTCTGCAATACGTAGTGACGATTAAAAAGTGAAGCAGATTATTTTTTTCATGGCACTTAACAAATATTTTGATGTTAGAATTCGAAAACGCTAAAAAAATAATCTAAATTTGCAAGTGTTTTTCCATTACAAAGCTAAACAATGAAGTCACTACTTTTTATCATCAATCCTAAATCAGGAACAGATAAGAAAATATACATACGCCAATGCATTGGTCGCTTCATAGATACAAATCAATACAATTATAAAATTCGCTACACAGAATATGCCGGACATGCAGAAGTGATAGCACGGGAAGCTGTAGAACAAGGCATAGATATCGTTGTAGCGACAGGAGGTGATGGTACGATAAACGAGGTGGCACGAGCACTCATACACACACAAACTGCCCTCGCCATCATACCATGCGGAAGCGGAAACGGACTTGCAAGACATCTTCAAATACCTATGGACCCGATCGGGGCTATCAAAATCATCAATGCAGCGTGCATTAAACCATTGGATTTTGGCGTAATGAATGACACACCCTTCTTCTGCACATGTGGAATGGGATTCGACGCTTTCGTAAGCATGAAGTTTGCACAAAGCGGGAAAAGAGGATTGCTCTCCTACATAGAAAATACGCTAAAAGAAACGCTTAAATACGAACCCGATACATACACCATTCAGTTTGACGACCAAAAAGTATGCCAAAAAGCATTTGTCATAGCATGCGCCAACGCTTCGCAATACGGTAACAACGCATTTATTGCCCCATTTGCTTCAATGAGCGATGGATTAATGGACATAACAATGCTCGAACCTTTCACAGCAATAGAAGCTCCGCAATTGGCATTACAACTCTTCAATGGCACACTACACACAAATAGTCGTGTTAAAACATACCGCGCAAAACATATTACCATTACGCGAACTGGCGACGCAGCAGTACATTGCGATGGAGACCCTTTGATGACGGGGCAAACTATAGATATTCGCATTGAACATCAGGGTATTAACATCGTGGTAAATCCTGCCGGAACACCGAGAAGGTTGAATCTGTTGCAGGTATTTTCCGACCAATTATCGGAGTTCCCTCAACACATGCAAGAACTACAAGCCGACCTTGCACAAACAGAAAAAAACATCAAACAACTCAACAAGTCGGTTATTGAAAAGCTCAAAGGATTGTAATCGGTATAAAAATTTTAATATTCACAACCACGACATAAATAGCCCCCTATTTCGAATAACAAAAACAAACAGAGCAGTATGCTATCTATTTTTTGCATACTGCTCTGTTTGTTTTTAGTGTCAATAATTCTACTCGCATCAATTTCAAAACATTGTTTTACGCTAATGTCTTTCGAAAGGCATTATGGCACCTTTGTCTATTAGAATCTTTCACACAAGTTGAATTATATTGCTTTTTCCACCTTACTCTTTGCGTAATCCAAAGAAACCTCGCAAACATCGCCCTCCATCGAAGGAGCATCAAACATTATGTCTGCCATGATTTGCTCAAAGATTGAACGAAGTCCGCGAGCACCCAATTTGTATTCAAGTGCTTTGTCCACTATGTAATCGTAAACCTCATTCTTAATCTCAAGTTTCTTACCATCCATTTCCAACAACTTTGCATATTGCTTCACAATGCTGTTCTTTGGAGCTGTAAGGATGTTGCGCAAGGTGTCTTTGTCGAGCGGATTCAGGAAGGTCAGCACCGGCAGGCGGCCAATCACTTCGGGAATCAAACCAAACGACTTCAAATCCTGTGGGCGCACATACTGCATCAGATTGGTCGGATCGAGTTTGCGTACGTTCTGCACAGAGTCAAAACCCACGGTGTGCGTATTCAAACGCTGAGCAATCTTCTTCTCAATACCATCGAATGCCCCTCCGCAGATAAAGAGTATATTGCGTGTGTCCACTTTGACATACTCTTGGTCGGGATGTTTGCGTCCGCCCTTTGGTGGTACATTTACGATGCTTCCTTCAAGCAATTTGAGCATAGCCTGCTGCACCCCTTCGCCACTTACGTCGCGCGTAATGCTGGGATTGTCGCTCTTACGGGCAATTTTATCAATTTCGTCAATAAAAATGATGCCGCGCTCTGCGCTCTGAACATCGTAATTTGCCACTTGGAGCAAGCGTGCAAGGATACTTTCTACGTCTTCGCCTACATAACCGGCTTCGGTAAATACGGTTGCATCGACAATCGTAAACGGCACGTCAAGCAGTTTTGCTATCGTGCGTGCGATAAGCGTCTTACCGGTACCGGTCGGACCCACCATTACGATGTTTGACTTTTCAATCTCAACACCGTCGTCATCAACTTGCTGAGTAATGCGCTTGTAATGATTGTAAACTGCAACAGAAAGATGGCGCTTCGCCTCGTCCTGCCCAATGACGTATTGGTCAAGATGCGCTTTAATATCGTGCGGACGAGGCACTTGCTTCATATCGCAAGGAGCTGTCTGAGTCTGAGGTTTGCGGTTGCCACGCGTAATAGTGCCCAAGATTTCGTTTGCACGCTCTACGCAGTCGTTGCAAATGCGACCATCGATGCCATCCAGCAAAAGAGCGACTTCATCCTCCCCCCTGCCGCAAAAACTACAATGATTTGTTTTTTTCTTTGCCATATGGGTAGCAGATTATTTCTTGACAAGCACACGGTCAATCATGCCATACTCCTGCGCTTCCTGAGCTGTCATCCAGTAATCGCGGTCAGAATCTGCCCAAACCTTATCAAATTCTGTGTGCGAGTGATTGGCTATAATGGTGTAGAGTTCGTTCTTCAACTTCATAATCTCGCGCGCCGTAATTTCGATATCGCTCGCTTGTCCGCTGGCGCCACCAAGGGGCTGATGAATCATTACGCGCGAATGCGTAAGCGCAGAACGTTTTCCTTCCTGTCCGCTCACAAGAAGCACTGCTGCCATCGAAGCAGCCATACCTGTACAGATTGTTGCTACATCTGACGAAATAAATTGCATTGTGTCGTAAATACCAAGACCGGCATACACCGAACCGCCAGGCGAATTGATATAAATTGAGATATCCTTACCAGGGTCGCATGAATCAAGATAAAGCAACTGAGCCTGGAGTGTATTGGCAGTATAATCATCGATAGCTGTACCAAGGAAGATGATACGATCCATCATCAAACGAGAGAAAACGTCCATCTGCGTCACATTGAGCTGACGTTCCTCAAGGATATAAGGATTGAGGTACTGATTCTGCGTTTTAATAACATCGTCGAGCACCATTGAGTTTATACCAACGTGCTTCGTAGCATACTTATGGAAATCCGAAAAATTCATAGTGATTTAATTTGTTAGTTTTATAATTCAGTTTCGCAAGTGCTCAACTTCAGAGGTTATAAGGTTATAAGGTTGCCGTTCGGACACTCCCTCGTTCGTTTACGTAAACAGTCAGGATAGTCCACAAAACCTTAAAACGTTGCTACCTAACAACTCATAACCTGATTCAACGAAACCTTGCGAAAGTTGAGTTTATAATGATATATAATATATGTGTGCAGAAAGAGTCACACAACTCTTAAGCCGACAAGGAAAAAAGATAGGAATTAGAAGCCAGGAAATTTCCTAATCTCTAATTCCTATTTAATATCAGTTACTTAGGTTTACTTGTTTTCGAAAAGCTTTCCGAAATCTTCTACAGAAATTGCCTTACGGTTAAGGTTCACTACATTCTTCAATGCTGCAACGAGCTTAACATCGATGCTACGTTCAACGAGTGAGTGAGCCTGCTGCTTGTTCTTCAACATTTCTTCTGCATAGTTTTCGAGGTACTCAACAGGTACGTTTGTCATGCCATACTGAGCGAACTGCATACGCGCAGCTTCAACAGCTGCAGCCTTGATGTCTGCATTTTCAACCTTAATGTTGTTAGCCTTAGCAAGCTTTTCCTTCAACAAGTGCCACTTGAGTTCAGCAATAGACTGCTCGAAGTGTTCTTCAACATAAGCTTCGCCCTTATCCTTGTTGTTGTTCAACATTACCTTCTTAAGGATTTCTGTGGGGAATTCTACTTCGCCAACCTTGTTTTCAACGTATGTGCGAACGTCAAGGAGGAACTTGTAGTCAGAATCGAGTTCGTACTGCTTGCGGATGTCTTCTGCCACCTTATTACGGAATTCTTCTTCGCCATTCACAGCACCTTCGCCGAAAATCTGGTCGAACAATTCCTGATTTACTTCAGCAGGAACGAAACGGCTGATTTCGCTAATCTGGAAGCTGAATTGACCGTTGTACTGCGCAACTTCTTCCTTCTTCACCTTGAGCAATGAAGAAACTTCTGTTTCGTTGCCTTCGTAAGCTTCTGTAGGATTGATTACGAGCAAATCGCCAACCTTTGCACCAGCAAAGAGTGCCTTCTGCGCGTCGTTCTTGAAGTAAGTAGGCATCAAACTTGCCTGCTCTACAACGAGTGCACCTTCGAAAGGCTGACCGTTTTCGTCCAACTGTGCGAGCACACCACGAACGATATCACGATCTTCGTAAGATTCAACGTTAGCGGGGTGACCAGCCTGCTGAGCCATACGCTTAACCTGAGCGTCGATTACTTCATTAGTTACTTCGATATCGTAATAGTCAACGCTGTCTGAAGTTGAAAGTTCTACATTCATTTCGGGAGCCAAGCCCAAGTCGAAATGGAGTACGAAAGTTTCGTCCTTTTCGATATCTACCTGATCGTCGTGAGCAATAGGTTCACCAAGTACGTCAAGGTTGTTTTCATTGATGTAAGCATAGAGTTTTTCGCTAATCAACTTCTGAACTTCTTCAGCCTTGATTTGAGTGCCATACATCTTCTTAACCATACCTGCGGGCACATGACCAGGACGGAAACCGGGCATCTGAATCTTGCTCTGCGCGTTCTTCAAACCCTTCTTTACGTTTGCTTCGTAGTCAGCTTTCTCAATATTAAGAGTGATAACACCTGTTACGTTACCAGTCTTTTCAAATGTAATATTCATTTGGAAAAAAGTTATATATAATTAGTATTTTCAGTTATTGCGGTCGCAAAATTAGCATTAAAAATCGAGATAAATAAGTTTTTACTCAATTAAAATTAGTTTACACATCTTCATTTTTGTAATTTTGTAGCTGAGAAATCATTAAAACCGCTTTTCAAAACGCTTTTAGCACTGAAAGATACCTGCACTAAAGAACATTTTCATTTACATAAACAAATAAAACCATGCTTTCATTTCCAATTTGTAAAATCAACATAGGCCTGCACGTAACAGAGAAGCGCCCTGATGGATTCCACAACCTGGAAACCATCTTCTACCCTATTCCACTTCACGACAATTTAGAAATCAATCTGCTTAAGCCAGACGACGTGCCTTATTGCCTCAACCTTGCCGGCCACAAAATAGAGGGCAATCCTGAGGACAACCTCGTCATCAAAGTGCTCAATTCGCTCAAAACCGACTTCAGCATTCCTCCCATTGATATTCATCTCTTTAAACGTGTACCAATGGGGGCAGGCTTGGGAGGCGGAAGTAGCGACGCTGCAATGTTCATGAAGACGCTCAACGAAATGTTCAACCTCGAAATGACTGACGATGAAATGGAACGTCGCATCGCTACGTTCGGAGCGGACTGTGCTTTTTTCATCAAGCAGCAACCCTGCTATGCTACTGGCATTGGCAACATCCTCACACCCATTGACTTCACACTAAACGGTTACCAGATTGTACTCGTAAAGCCCTCGGACTTCGTGTCAACCAAAGAATCCTATGCCGGAATCACACCAAAGAAATCTGCTGTCAACTTGATCGAAGCAGTCCACCGCCCCATCGAAGAATGGAAGGATCTCATTGTTAACGATTTCGAAAACAGCGTATTTCCCACTCATCCCAAAATTGCCGCAATCAAACAAACACTCTACGACATGGGAGCACTCTATGCTTCAATGAGCGGAAGCGGAAGTACTGTTTTTGCACTCTTCAAACACCGAGTCGATTCGCTCGAAAGCGTATTCAGCGACTGCTTCACATTCCAAGAGAAGCTACGATAGCCTTGTCTGCTCCCCTTTCGCAGACAAGAACGATTTTTTGCCCCTGTACCGATCCCAATCGAAAGCCCTACGCACACTATGATTTTCTACTTTTCAGGCACAGGCAACAGCCGCCACATCGCTCAGCACATTGCTCGACTTACGTCCGACCAGGTTCAGGATATCAGTAATGCTAAGCTCACTCCCACCAGCGATGAATGCATCGGTCTCATCTTCCCAGTACACGCATGGCATGCCCCAACAATCTATCAGCAATTCATCGAGCAGAAACTGCATAGCCTCGTTTGCCATCCCTCGCCATACATCTATATGATAGCAACCTGTGGCGACGACATAGGAAAAACCGAACAGCTAATCACGAAGCTACTGAACAACATCGGTTTGACACTCTCCGCTGCCTTCTCGCTCATCATGCCGGATTCGTACATCGGATTGCCAGGTTTCGACGTAAACTCCGATGAAGTCGAACAACACAAAGTCAGCGCCGCGATTGCCTTGCTTCCCGAAATAGCTAATGACATTAATGCCAAGCACAACGTCCGACGCACAAAGCCAGGACCATTTCCCTGGACAAAGAGCCACATTCTGCGCCCTCTCTTCTACAAATACTTTGCCGGCAGCCACCTCTTCAGTACAACTGAAGCTTGCATAGCGTGCAAACGATGTGCCAACATTTGTCCGACGAAGAACATCACATTCAAAGAAAAGCATCCGCAATGGGGCAAACATTGCACCAACTGCCTTGCCTGCTACCACATTTGCCCTAAACATTGCATCGTATTTGGAAAATTCAGCAAAGGGAAAGGACAATATCAACTTTTGCTTGACAAATAAAAGTTTGAAAGATTTTTTAACAAAGCTTTATATTTTTAGAAAACTTTCTATTACCTTTGCGTTTAGTTTTTGAAAAATCATTCATCATGAAGAAATTATTTCTCGTAGCCGCACTTGCAGGTATCATGCAAACGGCTGACGCACAAACGTCAAAACCTCAAGCCTCCATCGTAGTTGATAAAAAAGAAGTGGCTAACATCACGGTGGGCGGTTTTATCACTGGTAAATACAGCATCACCGACAAAGCAAATGTCAGCGACAATGGCGGCTTCGACATGCGCTACTTCCGCCTCTATGGTTCGGGCTATTGCTTTAAGGATTTCTTCTACCGTTTCCAGGGCGAAGTATGTGGCGCCCCCGGTGTTGACAAAGGTGCACGACTGCTCGATGCTTTCGTTGAATGGCAGAAATACGATGCTCTCCGCATTAAAATAGGTCAATTCAAACGTAGTTTCGGTTTTGAAAATCCCATGTCACCACTTGCTATCGGCCACGGCAGTTATTCACAAGCTACGCTCAAATTCCTCATGAACGACCGCTGCGGAGAACACAGCAGTGGCGGACGCGACCTCGGAGCGCAAATCCAAGGCGACCTCCTCAAAGTGGGTGGCGACAAAGGCCACTACCTCATCCACTATCAATTGGGCGTATTCAATGGTCAGGGTATCAACCACAAGGACAAGGATAAGGACAAGGACTACATCGCAGGCCTTTGGTTCCGCCCCATGAAGAAATTGGAAGTTGGAGGTTTTGTTTGGAATGGTACATACACCAATGAATCCGATGTTCAAGACCAGATTGACCGCAAGCGTATGGGGTTCGGTGTGAAATACGAAGACAAGTGGACTGTACGAGCTGAATATATGTACAGCTATGGTGGAGCCATTAAGACTCCAAGCGCCCCCAAACACAGCGAAGGTTGGTACGCTACAGTAGGAGCCCCCGTTGCAAAAAACCTCAAGATTTACGGAAAGTGGGACTGCTACCGTCACAACACACGCAGTTGGAGTTCACTCAAAACAGACTGGTGCATGTCAGCCAACTACAACTTCGGCAAAAACCTCATGATGCAGTTCAACTACATCTACACAGTTGACCGCAATCCTTCACCTGCCGATAATCACTACAATACAATCGACTTACAAATCTCAGCACGTTTCTAACGTAAACTGCAATAAAATACAATAACAACCGATAGTAACTCACAAAAGGGATACTATCGGTTGTTTTTTTATTGCCACAAAGTTAATTCTTTTAAAATTAGAAACATTTAACGCTATTCGTTTTAAGGTAATGATAAAACCACCCTACATTTGCACCATCCAAACCTCGAGGAACATTACCATCTTAAAACTTAACTTTTCACCAACTATTATGAAAACAATTACCGCCCATTTACACTTACTGCTATTGATGCTCTTTCCAATATGCAGTTGCACAATTCACGAAAATGCCTCAAGTGAACTCGCAACTAAAAACCTTAACACCTCGACAGTAAAAAGTCTTGACGTGACGAGATACATGGGGAAATGGTACGAAATCGCACGCTTCGACCATCGCTTTGAACGCGGCATGGATAACGTCATGACTACCTACAAACTTCGCCCCGACGGAAAAATTGAAGTCGTCAACGAAGGATATATAAATGGGAAACATCATATCGCTCGAGGAAAAGCCTTCGTTCCTAATGTCAAAGAACATCCGGGGCAACTGCGTGTAAGTTTCTTTCTGTGGTTCTACTCCGACTACTACATCTTAGAACTCGATGAAACCAACTATACCTACGCAGTCATAGGAAGTAGTAGTGACAAGTATCTGTGGATATTGTATCGTCACCCTGTTATACCCGAAGATTTGTTAAACGATTTACTTCAACGAATCAATAAACGCGGTTACAATACTTCTCTACTCTACTTCGTAAAACAAGATAAATATTAAATTCACTCAACTTTCGCAAACTTCAGTTGAATCAGGTTATGAGGTTGTTAGACCGCTAAACTTTAAGGTTTTAAGGACTACCCAGACTATTAATCTTAAAATAGTAGACGAGTTATTAGGTACGAGTAGACAAGTGAGGGGAAAGGAGAAAGGAGACTGCGAAGCTGATGAGCTAACGGCGAATAAAGGAGAGACCATCCGGATTGGTCACCTTAAAACCTTAAAGCGAAGCGACCTCAAAACCTTATAACCTTAAAAAATAGACAAGATGGTTAGAGTCGAACGCTTGTTTGCACGCTGGTATGCATTCCGCACGGCAACCTCAAGACCTCATAACCTCATAACCTTAAACCTTATAAGTTGAGCACTTGCGAAACTTGAACATTCTTCTTGTCAATACAAATTGTTTGTGCTCAAGATAATCGTAAAATAAGTCTATAACAAAACGCTACACACCTACTTCCTACAATACTTAATATTATAGAAGATGGTGAGTAGCGCTTTCTTATACACTTCCTATTCAAAAAAGGAAGAGTGACTCATACTAAAACAATATTACTTAGCCTGTTCAAGTTTCAAAGTCATTGTGCACTGGTCGCATACTTCAGTAGGACCAAAGTACTGGATAGGACCAGGATAAACGAATGAAGTCTTTTCTGCCCATTCTTCGCGATGCGCAGCAAATTCCTTGAAAGGAGCACCATCGAGACGAACGAGAGCCTTGCGGATTACGGGTTTCATAGCACCATGACGACGTTCCATGTTCATCATCATTGTGATGGGCACACCACCTGCAACCCATTCAGAAGCAGGAGCTGTTGTGTTCTTTACGATAGCCATGTAACCTGTCTTACCGTTTGCTACAAGCTGAGCTGCTGAAGTTCCGAGTGCGTAGCAGTAGTCAGCATCGTAGTTTGAAGGAGCAGCGCAACGACCTTCGTAACCGAAGAAGTGGTGCTGAGCGGCAAACTTACCGTTAAACTTACCTTCCTTCTTCCATGTAGCAAGCTTAGCAGCAACCATTTCAGAGAGAAGTTTTTCTGTTTCGATCAAAGAAACCTGTACGTTACCGTGGGGGTCGCGATCGAGTGTAAGCTGCTTAGCAACACCTTCGGGGAGGCTTTCGTAAAGCGCAGCGTTTGTAGCAGAGAGCTTTTCGAGAACGAATGCACGAAGACCTGCAACACCAACGTTCTTAGCTTCGTCAGTAGCTAGAAGGTCATTGAGTTCAGCAATAAGTACCTTGAAAGCGGGGATAAATTCGATGAGACCTTCGGGAATGAGCACTGTACCGAAGTTGTTGCCTGCTTCAGCACGCTTAGCTACAGCAGATGCAATGTAAGTTACAACATCATCAAGAGTTTGGTTCTTTTCTTCAACTTCTTCGCTGATGATACAAACGTTAGGTTGGCACTGAAGCGCGCATTCAAGAGCGATGTGGCTTGCTGAGCGACCCATCAACTTGATGAAGTGCCAGTACTTACGAGCAGAGTTTGCATCACGCTGAATGTTACCAATAACTTCAGCGTAAGTCTTACAAGCTGTATCAAAACCGAAAGAAGTTTCAATTTGATCGTTCTTCAAGTCACCGTCAATTGTCTTAGGACAACCAATTACCTGCACACCATAGTTCTTAGCTGCATAGTATTCAGCAAGTACACATGCGTTAGTATTAGAGTCGTCACCACCGATAATAACAATAGCATTAATACCCAATTCGCGGATAATTTCCATACCCTTTTCGAACTGTTCAACTTCTTCGAGCTTTGTACGACCAGAACCAATCATGTCAAAACCACCTGTGTTGCGGTATTCGTCAATGAGTTCGTCTGTCATTTCAATGTACTTGTGATCAACAAGACCGCCAGGACCCATCAAGAAACCATAAAGTTTGCTCGCAGGATTCTGCTTCTTCAAACCATCGTAAAGACCACAAATAACATTGTGACCACCAGGTGCCTGACCACCAGAAAGAATAATACCAATATTGATTGGCGCATATTCCTTTGCTTCGTCTGTAGGAACGAATTCTACAAGAGGCATACCATAAGTGTTAGGGAAGAGAGCTTTAATTTCTTCTTGATTACCTACACTCTGAGTTGGTTCACCTTCCTTTACAGCTACGTTACCACGAAGACCTGCAGGAAGCTTGGGCTGATAAGCAGCACGAGCAATTTGAAGTGCACTTTTTTCCATTTTAATTAAGATTTAGTAATTAAGATAAATTTATTTTTCTTTGTTATAAACTTTAATCTTGATTCATGCTATAACATTGCACAAATTTACAATATTATATTTATAAAACAATTGTTAAAATTCAATTATTTCACTCAATAAGAAATTTGCAACGAAAATCGCACTCTTAATATATCAAGATAGCTTTCTAAACAACTCACCAACCCAAAGTACAACTGATGTACCAAGGATACATATAAGCCAATCTTCACCAGAAAGAGGCGCTACGTTAAACATCGTTCCACCGAGCGTAACGATTGCAATTTGCCCTAACACAATAACCACTGCAATACTTACGAAAGAGTTACATCCCTTAAAGTGAAGCGCTGAAGCACCTGTAAGATATGCACGAGCATTGAACATATTCCAGAATTGGAACATCACGAAGAGGGTGAACATTAAGCTTCGTTCATATGCCGTTACACCTGAAACTGGTGCAAGTGTGGAAAGGTTCAACAAATCAGTAAGCGACGTAATCTCATACGTATTTGTCACGTAAGATAATCCAAGAATGAGAATGGTGAATATAGCCCCTACTGTGAGAATATTTACCCACATTGCCTTATCGATAATAAAGTCTTCGCGCTTGCGGGGTGCATCCTTCATCACCGTCATTGAGGGCGGAAGCGAAGCGAGTGCCATAGCCGCAAAGGTATCCATAATGAGGTTCACCCAAAGCATCTGCGTCACGGTTAGGGGCGTTTCCATACCGAGAAGGGCACTGATAAGCACGATGAAACATGCCGCCATGGTGACCGTCATCTGGAAGAGAATGAAGCGCTGGATGTTGCGATAAAGCGAACGTCCCCACATCACAGCACGCGTAATGCTTGCGAATGAATTATCGACAATCGTAATATCACTGGCTTCCTTGGCTACGCTGGTGCCGTCACCCATAGAAAGACCAACGTGAGCCGCCTTAAGTGCGGGAGCGTCGTTCGTACCATCACCCGTCACGGCTACCACTTGACCGAGGCGCTGAAGGGTTTCGACGAGGCGCTTCTTGTCCATTGGGCGTGCACGTGCAATAATGCGGAGATCAAGGATGCGTTCTTCGAGTTCGGCATCGGTGAGTTCAGCAAACTCAGAACCTGTGATAAGGTTACGTTCGGTTGACTTTTCTGTCCAAATACCGATTTGGCGACCAATTTCGCGTGCCGTACCGGGAGTATCACCCGTTACGATGGTCACGTTGATGCCTGCGCTCAAGCAATCGCCTACGGCAGCGGGAACATCGCTACGAACGGGGTCAGCAATCGCTACAACACCGAGGAAGGTGAGGTTCTTGGCTTCCACCACCTTATCGTTAAAGGTAGCATCGCCCTCCTCTAATACCTGGTAAGCGAAACCAAGCGTACGCATGGCGAGGTTCTGATAGTTGAGGAGCATGGCATCGAGCGTTTCCTTCGTCACATTACCAAGGCTCTGCTTACACAAAGCGAAGACGTATTCGGGAGCACCCTTGACGTAAAGCACCTTCTTGTTCAACTTTGAAGAATGCACCACGGTAGCCATATACTTGCGCTCCGTAGAGAAAGGCAATTCGGCAACGTACTCAGCATCGGAACGCATCTTCATAAAGTCGACACCCTGAGCGCGGAGCCAAAGGATGAGTGCGCCTTCTGTAGGATTACCGAGTGCACGGGGCTTTTCGCCCGTTAGGTCAAGCGTTGCGGTTGAGTTAACGGCAATACCTTCTGCAATGATTTCCGACATTTCATCGGTGCCTAATTGCTGGGCTTCGGGAAGACCGAAGAAGCGTGTTTCGTGAATCTGCATGAGGTTTTGCGTGAGCGTACCCGTCTTGTCGGTACAAATCACGGTCGTTGCCCCCATCGTTTCACACGCATGCATCTTACGCACCAAATTGTTGGTCTTCAACATGCGGCGCATGCTGTAAGCAAGACTCAACGTCACCGCCATAGGAAGACCTTCAGGAACAGCTGCTACTACGAGCGTCACCGCCACCATGAGCGTTTCGAGCATATGGCTGAGGAAGAGCATCGTGTCAAATTCGCCACCCCAAGGGAAAGCTACAAGGCGTGCAATAAGAATGATGCCCGCAAAAGTATAGCTGATTTTTGAAATCTTATTTGCGAGTCCGTCAAGCTGCTCATTGAGGGGTGTCTTTACGCTATTGTCAATTTGTGCGGCAACAAACACCTTACCATTTTCTGTATGATCGCCCACGGCAAACACGCGCGCTACGCCGTGACCTTCCATTACCGTTGTGCCACGCATTACGTGGTTGGAGGGGAAGGTGGCTTCTTCATCAAATTCCTCCTTAAGGATGGTCTTTCGACAAAGGGGTTCACCCGTAAGTGTTGATTCGTTGAGCGCCATCGCCGACGCTTCAAGCAATTCGGCATCTGCGGGCACTTCATTACCCGTTGAGAGCACAATGATATCGCCCACCACGATGTTTTTCTTTGCCACCTCAGTTGTGTTACCACCACGAATCACCTGCACCGGTTCGTCATCGTTCACTTGATTGAGCAATTCAAATTCCTTGTCGGCCTTCATTTCGAAGTAGAAAGAAAGCCCCGTGGCAAGGAGAATCGCTACGATAATACCAATGGGTTCGAGGAACACTTCCATCCCCGCGCCTTCGTGACCGAAGAATTCATAGAAGGAAATACCTACCGAAACAACCGCTGCTACGATAAGGATGCGGATGAGGGGGTCGGCAAACTTACCGAGGAACTTCACCCAAAGCGACTCCTTAGCGGGAGGCGTCAAAATATTAGCGCCGTGCTTGGCGCGACTCTCAGCCACTTCAGCTTCCGAGAGTCCTTTGTAAATCTCTTTTTCTTGCATAGATTATTGTGTGGTCAGTAAACGAGTAAACGAGGTACGAGTAGACGAGACAGTTTGTAAGTTAAACGATTGGGAATCATGCCTATTAGTCTAAACAAAGCGGTCAAGACATTCCAACTCACAATCGTTTAACTCAGATTATCTCGTTTACTCGTACCTAAAAACTCGTCAACTATTAAAAATTACTTTTCTCAAGAATAGCCGCCATTTCCTGCTGGAGTTCGCGTGCCTTTTCGCCAGCCACTTCGGCAAAGCGTTCGGTGGTGTCGGCATAGATGATGCCACGGCTTGAGTTGACAAGCAATCCGCAATCCTTAGTCATACCATACTTACACACTTCTTCGAGCGAACCGCCCTGTGCGCCTACACCGGGAACGAGGAGGAAGTGGTTGGGCACAATTTTACGGATGTCTTCGAAGAGCTTGCCCTGCGTAGCACCTACAACGTACATCATCTGCTCGTCGTTTGCCCATTGCTGAGACGTGCGCAACACCTTTTCGAAGAGACGTTCGCCTTCAGCATCTTGCGTAAGTTGGAAATCGTGAGAACCCTTGTTACTTGTCAAAGCCAAGAGAATTACCCACTTGCCTTCATACTGCAAGAAAGGAGTAACAGAGTCTTCACCCATGTAAGGCGCAACAGTAAGCGAATCAATGTTCATTTCTTCAAAGAAACAACGTGCATACATCGCTGAAGTATTGCCAATATCACCACGCTTAGCGTCAGCAATAATAAATTGGTCGGGATAATTCTGCTTGATGTAATTTACCGTCTTTTCAAATGCAATCCAACCTTGAAGGCCGAAGCATTCATAAAAAGCCAAATTAGGCTTATAAGCCACCGTATAAGGTGCGGTAGCATCAATTATCGCTTTATTAAATTCAAAAATAGGATCTTCTGTTTCCAAAAGATACTTGGGCATCTTTTTCAAGTCAGTATCCAAACCTACGCAAAGGAAAGACTTCTTCGCACGAATGTTGTCAATAAGTTCTTGCTTAGTCATAATTATCTATTTCAATTTTAATTTATTTCCAATTTATCTTAATCAAACAAATCAATTTGCAAATTTACAAAATATATTTGAAATCAAGTGTGTATTAACACAGGAAATCAGAATTTACCATTCAAGAATAGAGTCGGGGCAGAATCAACCCGAAATATATCTTTTCTCTAAATCCGCTCTAAAACCAATCGGATTAATTTTTCAATTGAGTTTGTATAATTCGTATTCACATCGTGCACTACACGATTAGCAATAACCATACATACCGTAGTTGCTTTATGTCCCAACAATTTCGACAAACCCGCGATTGCGCTGCTCTCCATTTCAAAATTTGTAACCCTTCGACCTTTGTATTCAAAGGACATAATTTTCTCATTTTGCTGCTCATCAGCCAAATTTAATCGAACAACCCGCCCCTGAGGTCCATAAAAACCAGGACAAGCAATTGTTATTCCTCTTACCATATCTGTTTGAGCAATACGTTCCGTCAAAGAAGCATCAGCTTTTACAACATAAGGATGAGCACCCAATCGCGAGTTTTCCCATTTCATGCGTTCCAAAAAGGATTGTTCCAGCTGTGTATCTACAACCGACTCGCGGTTACCGTAAAAATTTAACAATCCATCAAACCCAATACTCACCTCGCTCGCTATAAATGTACCAACCGGACAATCAGGTTGCAATCCGCCGCATGTACCTATTCGAACTATATTCAAAGATCTCAGCTGAGCACACGGAATTCGGGTCTCAAAATCTACATTTACGAGAGCATCTAATTCATTCATAACAATGTCGATGTTGTCACAACCTATCCCAGTTGACAACACCGTTATGCGTTTTCCCTTATAACATCCTGTCACAGCACGAAACTCTCGGTTTTCCGCCTTACACTCAACTTTATCAAAAAACGAAGCCACTAAATCTACACGCTTTGGATCACCCACCAACACCACGTTTTCAGCCAACTGGTTAGGCTTTAAATGCAAATGGAAAACACTTCCGTCTTCGTTTATGATTAATTCTGATGAAGGAATAACATTAGCTTTCATAATAGAAGTTTTTTTAATTTAACATTTACATCTCTTATTCAATAAAATTCAACTCTTTATTGATTTTCAATAGCTTTTAATTCTTCAGCTCTCATATTCTTCTCCAATTCTCTAATCTCCTTAATGAAGCCTGATAATTCTAATTCCGACTGCAATATATTATCCCTCAAGACATCTGAAGGCTGCTCCGCATATTGCTCTCTTAAAATGTCCAACAACTCCATTGTCGTTGTTTTCTTTTCATAAAGAGTCAATAATTTTTCAGCAATTTCGCAAGCAACATTGCTTTTAAACTCCGACAAGCCGGTATATACTATTTCATCATTAATCACGAAATACAAATCTTCACCTTTAAAGATAATCATAGCAACTTCTTCCTTCTTTCTTTTCCACGATTCTATTACGTCCTGCATTCCGTTTTGACTATCCTGAATAGAACTAATATAAGCAGCGTTTTTTACAACATCAAAGGGAGTATCATTCGAAAAAGAACTATGCATTGATGGAGGAATAAACGTATAGACACATATACTATCAGGACCATGATGCCTGTCGGTAGCAAAATATCCCGTATTGATGGTTTCATCTATTACATACAGATAATCGTTGGCTTCTGTATTAAAAGGCATACCTAAATTCTGGGCTTTCAAAAATTTACCAGAATCATGGTCATAACGCGTAACAAATATATCCCAACCACCATAACTATCCTTACCTTTGGCAGAATAATAAAGTGTTATCCCGTCTGTTAAGATAAAAGGATAATCCTGTTCATCATCATTGTTGTCTTTCAAAAGCAAAGGCTTTGCCTCGTCCCAGGCATTACCAAATCGAACGGAATTACAGAGAACCATTTTTCCATCACGATTTTGAGAAAAATAAACATGGTCAAACAACTCGTTCACAAAAGCAATTTTACCATCATGACTAAAATTCTGCTTTAAAACGGCCGAGATATGTTTTGCACTAATAATACGCCCTACTTCACGATTCAGTCTGAACGCTCTTAGCAATTTATCCTTTCCAACTACAACACTGTCCACGAACACCACTTTTTGAGTATTTCGTATGCGCATCATCTCAATTTCGATAGAATCTATCAAAGTCTCCATTTGCTGCACATCCCACTTAGGGCGACGAAGTTTCTTTTGCTCCGTGATACTTTTTTGTAAAATTTCAATGGCCTCAGGAAATTTCTTTAAGACAATCTCCTTACGTGCTTCTTCGATAGGATTCAACTCTACCGCCTTCTTATTACGTTGAGCGAACGAAGCAGAGGGCACTCCTATCAATAAAAGAACAATTACAAAAGCATTCAATCTACTCATACACAGACTATAATAGTTTTTTATTAACGAACTCATATAAGTTTATTTTAATTTAAATTAGCTCACTGACTTTAATCGTCCCATAAAGTGAGATTCAACTCTATTTTCAAAAATTACATTCAAAAATACGCTTTTCTTTTATTAAATGCTTATTTTTGCGTAAAAATATTCACTTTTTAATGATTATGATACAAAATATCGCCCTAAAATTAGTGTTTTTCCTCATGTGTTCATGCACTTCTATGCTATGTTTGGCACAATCAAGTTCGTTGATTGTGCACGAAGTAAAGAAAGGCGAAACATTATACAGTCTATCCAAAGAATACGCAATTAGCGTTGACGAAATTCTGACTGCCAATCCCGACTTGAAGCAGAATAAAAAAGCCAAACTTAAAAAAGGATATTTACTGAATATCCCCAAAACAAGCGGCAAACCAACAACAACCGCACCTTCAACCCCCATCGACACATTCAAATTAGCTATCGTGCTGCCATTCACAAAAAACAGCGCAATTTCTGAACGAGCTATTGAATTCTATCGAGGCATACTCATGGCTGCTAATGAAGCAAAGAAAGCTAATTATTGTGTTGAAGTCTCCGCTTTCGACGAAGTATCTCAAAACGAATCCCTCCGCCCTATTCTTGACGAAATATCAAATTCCTCATACAATTTCGTGATAGGTCCACTCTACCCTTCACACTTCAACGACGTATGCGACTACGCTTTAATCAACAAGCAAAAAACCATCATCCCATTCTCATCAAAAGTAACTAACATTCAGAACAATCCATACTTATATTTACTTAACACTCCAAATACAGTTTACTACGAAAAGGTTACAAAACTTTTTGACAAAACCTTCCAATCAGCTCGCACTATTTTTGTACGTACTGCGAACGCAGACAAACTTGAGTTTACCGACCACTTGATGCAACATTTTCTTAATAACAAGTATGAGGTTCAAACACTTCCCAACACATTTGTTAATGAAGATTTAGAGCGCGTACTTACAGAGGAAAAGCAAAACATTTTTATCTTCGATGGAAGCGATTGGGACAGCAACTTCAAGTTAGTTCAGTCACTAGTCAATTTCAAAATTGCAAACCCACACTACAACATCAAATTGGTAGGACACAACGAATGGCAAGTCCACGCAATGGACAATGCAGACATTTTACATGAAGTCGATACATACATTATAGCCACCGACTACTACGATGCTTATAACAAAGCGGTCATTGACTTTGAAGAAAACTACAAAAACATGTTCAACACGTACCCACTCATTTACCACCCTCGTATCGGTGAGTTGGGATACGACAGCGGACTCTTCATGCTTAATGCGATGGCACTCTACGGAAACAACTTTACCAACCAGGATTTCAGTGCCAACTACCTGCAAACAAAGTTGAAGTTTGAAAAGATATCACACAATGGTGGATACGTCAATACAAACATTCTGTTCATTCATTACACACCCGACCAACAAATTGAATGCATAGAACTAAAATAAAATTCAAGTGAAAAGAATATTATTCCTAACATTTTTATTCTGCTCTCTAATCGCGCGAGCACAAATTGGTGAGTATCGCAACGACATGTGTATCGGTGTCAATGCAGGAGTAACACTCAATGAAGTCGGATTCGACCCTCTCATTGCCCAGAACTACCACACTTCGCCCACAATGGGTATCACCTTTCGCTACACCAGCGAAAAATTTCTTACAGCCTACTGTGCCTTCCAAGCCGAACTGAACTATGCCCGTTTAGGATGGAACGAAAATATTGTTGACGCCAACCTCGTGCCTCTTCCCGACACGTATAAGCGTAACATCGACTATCTACAAATGCCATTCTTTGCTCGACTTGCGTGGGGCAAAGAGAAGAAGGGATTCATGTTTTACTTCCTTGTAGGTCCCCAAATCGGATTTATGATTAATGAAAGCGAAGAACGCAGTTCTCAATGGACACTCAATGCCAATGGCACCCCAAATCGCCCCAACGGTGTTACTGAACAGTACAACCTCAAGGTGAAAAACAAATTCGACTACGGTATCTCAGGTGGTATCGGTGTGGAACTCACCACCAGTTGCGGACACTTCCTCGTTGAGGGCAGATACTACTACGGTTTAGCAGATATCTTTGGTAATGCCAAGCGCGACTTCTTCTCACGCTCCAACCACTCTACAATTATTGCTAAAGTCAGTTACCTCATTGACATCAACTAAATTTAAAGAGAAAAAAACAAGCTCACCTAATTCATGAAATTATCTGAACTTTCCACTGGCGAAATTGGCATTATTGCAAAGGTTTCTGGCCACGGAGGATTTCGTAAAAGATTGGTAGAAATGGGTTTTACGAAGGGCACAACCATCAAAGTAGTGCTCAATGCTCCTTTGCGCGACCCAATTGAATACGAACTCATGGGCTACAAAATCTCACTGAGAAGAGAAGAAGCAGCCCTTGTAGAAGTCGTCAGCAAGGAAGAAGCCGAAAAAACTTCTTTGCAGGCACGTTCTGCTGGACTTAATGCGCTCACACCAAGCGATGAAGACAGAGCTGAGATAGAAAAGAGAATGAAGAATCTTGCTGAAAAAGAAGGACACACGATTACCATTGCATTAGTCGGCAACCCTAACTGTGGCAAGACATCATTCTTCAATTTAGCCTCTGGACGAAAGGAACATGTGGGCAACTATGCCGGTGTCACAGTCGACTCCAAAGAAGCCATTTTTACGTATCAGCACAGCAAGTCGAAAGAGTCGTACACTATCAAACTCATCGACCTACCCGGCACCTACTCCCTCTCGGTTTATAGTCCTGAAGAGCGTTTTGTTCGCCACCAACTCATCAATCAACCCCCTGACGTAGTCATCAATGTCGTAGATGCTACCAACCTCGAGCGCAATCTTTACCTTACCACGCAACTGCTGGACATCAACCTACGCCTTGTTGTTGCACTCAACATGTTCGACGAATTCAAGTCGAGCAAGGCACAACTCAACATCGAGCAGCTCTCCGTACTGCTGGGCACTCCGATGGAACCCACCATCTCGCGCATTGGTGAAGGCATATTTAACGTCATAGAGCGTGCGATCGACGTCTATGAAGGTCTGTCGCCCATTGCGCGCCACATCCACGTCAACCACGGTGCCACCATAGAACACAGCATCAACCGCATTAAACGCTCTATCCAGAAAAACGCGCAGATTCGACATAAATACTCCACGCGCTACCTCTCAATCAAACTGCTTGAGGGCGACAACGAGTACAACTCTTTCATTGATACACTCCCCAATCACGACGAGGTTGTAAGCACTCGATACGAAGAGCAACTGCGTATCCAGCAGGAGTTAGGCACTTCAGCAGAAGAAGCACTTATCGATGCCAAGTATGGTTTCATACGAGGAGCATTGCGCGAAACCTATACAAAACCACGCACCCAAAGCAAAGCGTCCACTCTGCGCGACCGCATTGACGCCATTGTGGCACACAAGTGGCTGGGTTTCCCGTTGTTCTTCCTCCTACTCTATCTCATGTTCGAAAGCACCTTCACGCTTGCCGAATATCCCATGAGCTGGATTGAGTCTATAGTAGAACATATTTCGGCATACATCAACTTTGCCATGCCCGATGGTCCACTCAAAGACATGATTGTAGATGGTGCTTTGGCTGGTGTAGGCAGTGTCATCGTGTTCCTACCGAGCATTCTTATTCTCTACTTATTTATGTCACTGCTCGAGGACAGTGGCTACATGGCGCGTGCTGCCTTCATCACCGACAAACTCATGCACCACATTGGTCTTCATGGCAAGTCGATGATCCCTCTCATTATGGGATTTGGATGCAACGTACCGGCGGTCATGGCTACTCGTATGATTGAGCACCCACGCAGTCGCTTGGTCACCATGCTCATACTCCCCTTCATGTCGTGTTCAGCCCGCATGCCTGTATATCTACTCTTCGTAGGCGCCTTTTTCCCCGAACATGGCAGTTTGATTCTGCTCGGACTCTACGCCTTAGGCATTATCGTAGCCATCATTCTGAGCCGCATTCTGAGTCAATGGTTGACGCTCCCCACCGACATTCCTTTCGTAATGGAACTCCCACCCTACCGCATACCAACTCTACGCTCCGTTTGGCGCCACACGTGGGAAAAGGGCAAGCAATACTTGCGCAAGATGGGCGGACTCATCCTCTCCTTCTCCATCGTCATCTGGGCGCTCAACTACTTTTCGCCTGCCGACCTTGCTAATGAAGATACTCCCGACCGAAAGTCATACCTCGAATACCTCGGTCACGCCATAACTCCCATCTTTGCGCCAATGGACTACGATTGGCAAATGTCAGTAGGCATCATTAGTGGCGTGGGAGCCAAGGAATTAGTAGTCAGCACCCTCGGTGTACTCTATACTGACGCTGATTTCGACGAAACCGATGCCACACACACACAACTACTCACACAAAGTCTCACCGCTCATATTGCGCCCGCCAGTGCCCTCTCATACATGGTATTCATCCTGCTCTACCTGCCCTGCATCGCTACCATAGCAGCCATCAGCAGCGAGAGCCGTTCATGGAAGTGGGGTGCATTCTCAACCCTACTTTCGCTCATAGTAGCCTACACTTTGGCTTGGGCAACCTATGCAGTAGCTAGTTAAAATAGAATCCCCATAAGAAATCTCCTCAAAACTCAACCTAAAAAACAAAACAAATATGAAAAAAATCATGCTTACCGCAGCTGCCGCCCTTGCACTTTGCAGCTGCTCCACTCAGCCCGAAAACCCACTTCTCGCTGAGTTCAACACGCCCTTCGGCGTTCCCCCTTTTGAGCAAATCAAACCTGAGCACTACATGCCAGCCTTCGAACTCGGCATGAAACAACAAAGAGCAGAAGTCGATGCCATCATCAACAACGCTGAACCTGCTACGTTCGAAAACACCATTGCTGCTCTCGACCAGTGCGGTGCTTTGCTCAACAAAGTGTCGTACGTATTCTTCGCTCAGAACAGCGCCTGCACAGATTCTGCCATGCAGGCCGTGAGTCGTGAACTTTCTCCCAAACTCTCAAAGCATTCTGACGACATCAACCTTAACCCTGCACTCTTTGCACGTGTGAAGGCTGTGTATGAAACAACCGATACAACTGCCCTCACAAAAGAACAGAAGAAGCTGCTCAGCGAAACCTACAAAGGTTTTGTACGTAGTGGGGCAAATCTTGATTCGCTCGGACAAGCGCAACTCCGCGAGTTGAACAGCGAAATCGCACTCCTGCAGCTCACCTTCAGCCAAAATATGCTTGCTGAAACCAATGCTTTCCAACTCTTCATCGACAACGAAGCCGACCTTGCTGGTCTTCCCCAGAGCCTCATTGACAATGCAGCAGAAGCAGCAACAGCAGTTGGTCAAGAAGGCAAGTGGCTCTTCACACTCCACAACCCCAGTGTGATGCCTTTCCTCCAGTATGCAGAAAATCGTGAACTTCGCCAGAAGATGTACGAAGGCTATACCAATCGTGGCAACAACGACAACGATAACGACAACAAGGAAGTTGTTCGCAAGCTCGTTGAAGCACGTATCAAGAAGGCGCATTTGATGGGTTACCAAAACTATGCTGCTTTCGCCCTCGAAACACGCATGGCTAAAAACGAAGAAGCAGTAACTTCACTTTTTGAACAAGTTTGGCCATCTGTTCTCAAAAAAGCGAACGAAGAACTCAAGGATATCAAGGCTGAAATCAAGAAGGAAGGCAAGAACTTCGAACCCATGGGATGGGACTGGAGTTATTATGCCAACAAGGCGAAGCAAGCCAAGTACGCAATGGATGAAAACGAGCTCCGCCCTTACCTCAAACTTGAAAATGTGCGCGATGGTATGTTCCTCCTTGCTAACAAACTTTACGGCGTAACCTTCACGCAGATTGACAGCATCCCCGTTCCTCACCCCGAAGCTACAGCCTTTGAATGTAAGGATAAAGATGGCACACACCTCGGAGTACTTTACCTCGATTTCTTCCCCCGTGCCAGCAAGCGTGGTGGTGCATGGTGCGGACGCTACCGTAATCAGACATATGCTGATGGTATGCGCAAGGCACCCATCGTAACTGTAGTTTGCAACTTCTCAAAACCTGCTGCAGGTCAACCCTCATTGCTTACAGCTGATGAAGCGTCAACCATGTTCCACGAATTTGGTCACGCACTCCACTCACTCTTTGCTGACGTTCATTATTTTGGTGTTGCAAGCGTGCCCCGCGACTTCGTAGAACTTCCTTCTCAGATTATGGAACACTGGGTGTTCGAACCCGAAATGCTCTCACTCTATGCTAAGCACTATGAAACAGGCGAAGTGATGCCCACAACTCTCGTGCAGAAACTCGAAAAGAGCGGTAAGTACGGTCAGGGCTTTGCAACAGCCGAATATTGGGCTGCAGCATGGCTTGACATGGAATTCCACCTCCTCAACGAACTTCCCGAAAACCTTGACGTAATGGCTTTTGAAAAGCAGATTATGGAAAAGATAAAATTGCCAAAGCAAATTGCTCCCCGCTACCGCACTACTTACTTCAACCACACAATGGGCGGCGGATACACCGCAGGTTACTACAGCTACTTCTGGTCTGAAGTACTTGATGCTGACGGCTATCAGGCATTCAAGGAAACCGGCAACATCTTCAACCAAGAGGTTGCAGCAAAGTTCAGAGAATGTGTCCTCACCCCTGGTTGCATCGACGATGCCGATGTCATGTACCACAACTTCCGTGGCGCAACTCCCTCCATCGACCCTGTTTTGAAAAACCGCGGTTTGAAGTAGCGATTAGCAAATTTTAGGTACGAGGAACTGCGAAGCTGATGAGCATAAGCGATTAACAAGATTGTTACGCATGCAAACTAAATTACTCAACTTTCGCAAATTTCCGTCGAGTTTGTTTATAAGGTAGTTAGTTCGCTTCGTTTAAGTAACAGTGAAATAATAATTGGGACAGTTTTAATTGTATTTTTAGTTGATTTTGTATTTGTGAAGAAGGAGCATACGGGTTACGTGACTGATGAACAAAGAAAAAAGCAACAAAAAGACAACGCTATAAATGTTTGCCAAATAACATTGTAAATAAAAAAATATCTCAAGTTATTTTTCGCGTCACTTAAAATATTGTTCCAGATTCCTAAAAAAAACAGAGACTGCAAAGCAATCCACGCTTTGCAGTCTCTTTTCTTTACTCAAGTTAAGGCTATAAAAGTTAAAATATCACAAGACGTTGCTCGTTGTTTAAGCGGTAAAAGGAATACCTACCTAATAGTAACCTCTTAACGAACCGACAGGTTCATATTAACGGACCGTAGGTCCCTCATAACGAGCCGCAGGTTCCTCTTAACTTCTTAACGAGGCGCAGCCTCCTCTTAACGGACCCCTCATAACGAACCGAAGGTTCCTCTTAAACTTATCGCTGACGCACGAATTCCAGTTTTCCGCCATGGAGGTAGAATCCTGTATGCACAGGTTTCGTGTTCAGGCGCTTGCCCTGCAATGTGTACCATGCTTCGGCATCTGCGCTGTCGTTTTGTATGCCCGCAATATGCGTGGGCAATACATTGCCAATCTTCAGGCACGCCATGTGCATCGCCTTCGTGCTACTTACATACGCCTCGAACGGACGAACTTCGCGCAAACCTTGTACGAATACCGAACCGGGCGCCATCATTCCGTCGTACGTCTTCCAATATTCCTCATCGTTCAGCGTGAAGACGTTTGCTGCTGCTTCCACAGGCTCGTACGTTCCTACAAGTCCGAGTCCGCCTGCCGGTGACGTTGCCATTTGCGAAGTGGCTTTTAGTCTGGCACTGGTAGCTTCAAATCGCACGTCGCCTTCTACATTGTAGTCGTCATCGTACGCTTCGCTATTGGGCACCGCCATGATGTATGCTTCGTCAGCCCGAATTGCGTCGGTCATCACGAAGTTTTCGTCCTTCATCTGCGCCAACCAGCAAGGAATGTCGCTGTACTGTCCTGTCGCACCGAAGGGAGCAATCACCTTGTCGCCAAACACGATTCGTTCCACATCGAAGGGCACTACGATGCCTTCCCATCCGGCACCCGTACCAATCATCGTTTCTTTCGTAAACGTCTTTGTGAAAGAGATCTTTTCCGCTTCGTAGTCATAAGGCGAAGCATAAGGGCGTGCATCTATCAGCACAATCTCCTTGGCTTTTGCGTTGACCACCACATTGCCTGCATAGTCCGGCGTTTGTTCGCCGTAGCAGAAGAGCAGCATATTGCCATGCACCTCGGGAGCATCAAAACATTCTGCGCGTGCTTGTGCCTGTGCCTGCCAGTCCACCCAGCGCAATTCCGTACAACCCACAAAGGCGTCGTCGCCCACTTTCTGGATTGTGGCAGGAATAACGATGGTTTGGATTTCAGCGTCCTTAAACGCCTCCGCAGCAATGCCGCTCACGGGTACATCATAAATCGTAGCAGGCAAAACAATGTCTGCAACCAATTCATCCGTAGTTCCCTTAGCTTCAAAAGTATTGGAAACTGCGTTCAGTTCATATCGCACACCTTGTTCGTCCGTTTGAACAGGGTTCAGCGAGTACTTCGCCGTTACTTCCACATCCTTTGCCGGCATCACGTCGGGCAATCCTTCCCAACCATCAAAGAGATATCCTTCTTTCGTGGGAGCTTCAGCCTGAACAATTGTTGCACCATAAGCAATACTATCAGTTTGATGTGTTTTACCATCTACCTTATAAGTAAGGCGGTAAACGTTTACATCAAACTTCGCGGTTACTTCCACATCCTTTGCTGGCATTGTTTCAGGCAATCCGTCCCAACCAGTAAAGGTATAACCTTCTTTTTGGGGATCAGCAACCGGTGTAATCGTTGCACCAAAGGCAATGCTGTCCGTTTGATAAGTCTTGCCATCTACTTTGTACGTAATGCAATAAAGTTTGCTCTTTGAATAAGTTGGGAATTTACCTTCCGCCTTCAAAGTAGAATAATCATCTTTAACAACCACACCATCCGATAGTGTCAGACTATCCAACTGCAGTTTGTTGACATTCACATTACAACTTAAGACATTCGTTTCACCGATTGGAAACATCGCATTGCTACCACTCGTTACCAACAGACGCATTTTGCGATTGGACACTGCTTTGAAGTCGACATCAAACCTTGACCAATCTTTCATCATCTGAGGTGCTACATCATTAAACGTCACAGATGAGGGCAACTCGACATCCAACTGAAAACCCTTGATGGCATTATCGGCTGACAAATAAAGATTCATCGCTACCGAATCCTTCACCACATTGTAGGACGAGAACTTAACATCAAACGCTGTCTGAATATTCTTACCGGTTGCATCGATACTACGACTTTTAGGAACAACGGTTTCATAAGCCTGTTCCAAAATCAGTTGCTTCAGCATAGTGATATCCTCACTATCCACTACCCCATTACGGTTCAAGTCCACTGCCACGTATTCAAACCCGTCAATGTAAACTCCGTAATAAAAGTCGCGCGCCATAATAAGGTCAACTACGTCTATCACCCCACTATTGTCGGCATCACCATATTTATAGACATCCAAACTACTGTTTCGGGTTGAAACCGTACTACTTGTACCATCCGGATAACTTACAGAAACCTGATTCACCGATACTTTATTACCTACACCGACAGGATATTCCTCCGGAACATTTACTGTCATACTCAATAGTTTCACGTTTCCAACATCGAGTTTTCCACCTGTCATATTGAAAACGATTGTGGAGTCGTTCTTCAGTGTATAGTCTATCGTATATCCCTGAACATTCGTTGATATATTCAATGATTCGCTTTGGAGCGCAATCCCTTTGGGAAAACCTAACTGAAACGTCAGGTCGGTAATTTCCTTAATCGCATTGAAATAAACAACACATTCTGCCGCATCGCCAGGCTTTGCAGCAATGGTCATCAAGTAGAGCGAATTGTCCTTCATCGATGGCACATTGGGTTCGATAGGTCCGGAGGGATTAAACTCGAACTTCGCCAGATACTCCACTGCCTCATGCCCCATAACGAAAGAATAACTCGTATTCGTCGTGACCAACGTATCTGCGTTGAACCAACCGACAAATACAAATCCGGTTTGAACAGTAGCCTTTATCGTAACGGTCTCGCCTTCCTTTGCTGAAGTATGCGTTGACGTCACCGAACCTCCTTCGGTCGTAAGCACGCTCACGCTATAAGATGGCAAAACGGGTGCGGGTGGCGTAATGTTGGGTTCAGAAGGTTCTATAGGTGCCGAGGGGTTAAACTCAAAATGAGCAACAAAAGTTGTATCCATCGCCTGCATCGCATAGGTAAACTCAGCAGTAGCACTTACCGTATCGCCTGCCTGATTCAACCATCCTTTAAAATAAAAACCGGTATTGGCTGTTGCTTTCACCTTTACAGATGCTCCTTCCTCGTACGTACCGCCTCCCGTCACATTTCCTCCCTCTGTAGCATGCAAGGTCAGATTGTACTTTGGAATGACTACCGGCGGTTCTGGCAAAGAGGGTTCAGAGGGTTCTATCGGATTTCCGGGCTCAAACTGATAGTTTGCTATCAAAACCTCGTTGATATCTAATTTTGTATGCTCATACGATTGGGTCATAGCCAACGTATCACCTGCCTCGTTGGTCCAGCATTTAAAGACAAAACCTGTGTTTCCTGAAGTGTTCACCTTCACCTTCGTGCCTGCATCATACTGACCGCCTCCGCTGACACTACCAGCACCTTCGGGCGACACCTTTACTCTCAAATGAGGAATCTCTTTGTATCGGGCAGTAATCACTTCTTCGTAACTCTTCTTTACGTACGTAAACTGAGTGGACTCAGAGAGAATATTGCCTTTGGAATCTTCCCAATACAGAAAAACATACCCTTCATTGCGAGTAGTGGACAAGGTGACAGAAGTTCCGGCTTTGTACTTCCCTCCTCCTTTCACTGTACCGGCACCTGCAGGCACCACCACCACTTTCAGATTGATAGGCGTAGCAGCAGGTTCTATCGGGTCTTCAGGATTAAAGTCTTGTCCTCTCGCCACCATGCTCACAATGAACATGGCGGTGAGAAGCAAATATTTAAGTTTCAATTTCATAAACTAAAAACTTGGCGTATTAGTCAAACAATTTTAGTCTGCTATTTCACAACCACCTTGGTTGCCTGCGCACCCGCCTTCACTACATACATGCCCTTGGGCAATGCAACGTAGCCAATGCCTTCAGCCAACTGTCTGCCATCCATGCCATAGACCTTTACAGCAACCGTTGTCTGCAAACCGCCTTCCACTACAGCTACACCCTCTGCATTCAGCGTGCCGGCAATGCCGGTCGGGTCAGCTTTCAATGCGAGCACCAGGCGGTTGGTGTGTTCGCCCGCCTTGCAAGTGAAGATGTAGTCCTGCTTCGTCAGGTCAACGGTCTTTCCTGTTGAGCGGTCGATGAGATACACCTCTGCTGCCTGATTGCGCTTCAGGCGAATGGTGTAACTGCCATCTGCGGGAGCGATGAAGCCTAAGTTCACCATGCCGTCGTCCACAGGGCGCTCATTGATGGCATACATTTCGCCTTCGTGGTTGAGCGTATAGAGTTGAAGCGCACTGCCTTCGGCTAAGAACTTCGAAGCGTCGCTGCCGTAGTCATAACCCAGGGTAGCATCTTCGTTGAGCACAATGCGTGTGGGGTCGTCTGCCTCATTGCCATCCACAATCTGCAGGTCTATCAACTGGCGACCCTGCACAGCACCACGCATCTGCAAATGTTGCGTACCATTCTGATTCGTAATTTGGCTGGTCAACTGTCGTCCACGCGTGGGGAACGTTATTGCTGCGATATCTTCAGGACATTGCACGAAGAATGCCTGCGTAGGATAGAGTGCCACGTCGTCGTCGATAATCGAGTATGCAATGTACTTCTTGTTGTAAGCATCGTACACTGTGATAGGAGCAGTAAAGTCGAGCGAATGGATATTATAGTAAGTCATCCAGGGATTACCTACAAGGTTCCAGCCACGGTGCTCCGAAACGTCGCAAGCATGCTCTTTCAGGCTCTTTGAAAGGTCCTTGTTCTTGAAAGCACGATTCTTGTCGGCATTATTGACAGCCTTAAAATAGGTCCATCCGTCCTGACTGGTTTGATAAGCAAAGCCGGTGCCGGCAGGGATAACATCGTCGGCTGTATAATTCTTCCAGTTGCCCGAAGCCGCCAAAGTAGCAGCACGGTTTGCGCCGTCATAATAGCGAATGGCATACTGCGCAGACGTTTGAATATCGCCCACCTTCATATCAAAGGGCAGTGCCATGAAGTACCAGCGATTGGCATAAGTATAGCGCTGCAACGTCAGGTTGCCCTTGATGTTAATGTCAGCAGAAGAAAGCACCTGAGAAGAACTTGAGAAACTATTGTCTTTACCGCAATTCCACAGCAAGTTTACATCGTTCACATCCATGCCCAAATCTCCCTTCATCGTAAGCGAAGTGTAACCCAAATAAGTATTGGGAGTACCCTGCAGTCTCGATTTGCTGTCCAACACCACGGGATAATCTATATACCAATCCTTTACCTCAGACGTAGCGAAACCCTTAATTTCCTTGCAAGTGTACCAGAAAGAATCAAGTTTGTAAGAATTTACCAGAAAATCAGGAACAAGCAATGTAATATTACCTCGCGGAATATTGTTAAAACCATAACTACCCACTACGGACGGACGCATTAATTTAACCGTCTGCAAACTGCTACAATCCTTAAACATTCTGTCGCCGAGCCACTCATTCGTACCCAATTCGATATACTTTACGGAAGAACCCTCAAAATGACTATAACTACTTTTATTTATAACTCCCAATATCGATACCGAGTCGAGCGAAGCACTAGAAAAAGAATAACGATTAATTGAGCTCCCTGTTGGAATCTCGAGCATTCCGGGTATAGATGCGTAACCAAAAGCGCTTTCACCTATCGACACCGCACCTGCAAACTTAATACCTCCATAAAAACTTACAGAATAGAAAGCATAATATCCAATCGAATTCAAAGACGCTGGAAATTCGACTCTATTGTCAATGCGTGAGTCATAGAAAGCGCACTGACCAATCGTTTTTAAGGTCGAAGGCAGATTTAAACTATCAATACGAAGTTCATAGAACGAATATTCTCCAATCGAAGTCAAAGAATCCGGTAAAACTACATGTTGAAGTATATAGGAATCGTAAAAACAATAATTGGGAATCGACTTGACTTGCGAGCGCAAATCTACTTCGCACAGACCTCGGCATTCACGAAAAGCACCATCGCCAATCGTTGTGACCGTTTCGGGCAGATCAACCTTAAAAATAGATGTACCTTTGAAAGCTTCGTTGCCAATTGATTGTAGTTTTTGGGGAAATTTGAATTCGTAAAGAGCGCTTCTGCCACTAAACTGACTATTCGGAATGGACGTAGCGACAGCTTCCGAAAGGTCCAACGTCACGATATTGGTCATCATCTTCAACACATTCCAGTCTGCAGCATTCATCTCTCCGATTACCTTTAAGTCTGTAACATCGTTGACGTGATTGACGTGCGATAGAACCTCTGAACCCAAACTTCCGGGTTCCAACAAATTCACTACTATCTTATCTGCATGGTGAATGCCAATATTGTAAACCTCTAAACCATAGTAATCACCACTGTTACGATATATCTCCCACTCTATCGTATGATAACCCTTTTTTAGAGGAAATCCAAAAATATGATAGTTATTGCTATAGAAATAATATTTAATCGGATGCTGTTCACCATCAATATAAAAATTTATACTTGCAGAGTTAGAAGAATATCTCTTTAAGTCAAACCAAAGCATGGCATCATCAAAATCTACCTTGACGATACCTTTCACTTTAGTACTATATGTGCCTGAACCCGATTTTCTAAATGAATTTCCATTGGTAAATTCAGCTGGTGTATTGGGGTCATTAAAGAAAATGATGTCACAATCTCCCCACCATGGGCGCTGATATTCGACTGCAATTCCTTTCGAAATATCCTTTGTAGCATTAATCAATGCGGTGGCGTCAGTAGAATTTACAAATAAATCATCGTAGTAATTAACTATGTGCTCCGGAAACTCATATTGCTCTAACGCATTATACAAGCCTAAACGTGCACACGCCAATTTATTATCGGCAGGAACCATGTGCCACTTGGTATTTTTAGTTGCATTGTGCGTAAACGATGATGATCCATCAAATACACCTATATATAAACTATCAACGTAATTATGATTACGCTGAAATTGATAACAACCATCCTCTAACTGCGTGTATCTAATTTTTTCACCCCAATCAACACTTGGGTAATAACCAAAACTTCCATCACCATTAACAACACTTATATAATTACCATCTGATCGCTTAATACTAATAGTACCATCACTATTAAAAACAAAACTGAATGTATAACCGGGGTAATAGGTTGCTGAATAATAATTGTTCGTACCATCACCCATAAACTTACCGGCCGATTCGTTGTACAAATAATATTGCACACCCTCTTCAATCGTAGCAGGCGCGGAGAGTTCGGGTTTCACACGCTCTGCAGCACTCTGAATAATGCCCAACACAGCAAATGCCATCAGGCAAAATAGAAACTTAAAAGTTTTCATAAATAAAATGTATAATTAATTGTTAAATAAAATTTCGTAGGTGAATAAGTGATGAGGTTATGAGGAACCTAGGGTTCGTTATGAGGGACCTATGGTCCGTTCAGAGGAGGCTGCGCCTCGTTCAGATGAACCTGTCGGTTCGTTGAGAGGAGGCTACGCCTCGTTAAAAAGTTCAGAGGAACCTGCGGTTCGTAAGGAAGTGATGAGATTCTGCAAGAGCTTAAATTCTAAGATAATTCAACTTTCAGAAGCTTCAGTTGAATCAGGTTATGAGGTTGTTAGGTCGCTACGCTTTAAGGTTTTGAGGACTATCCAGACTGTTAATATTAAAATAGTAGACGAGCGATGAAAAAGGAGAAAGGAAAAAGGAGAAAGGAGAGACCATCCGGATTGGTCACCTTAAAACCTTAAAGCGAAGCGACCTCAAAACCTTATAACCTTAACTTATAACCTTAAAACCTTACAACCTTATAACCTTAACTTATAACCTAACAAGTTGAGCACTTGCGAAACTTGAATAAGATAAGCAAACAACAAACGTGCTTCGCACCGGAGCGCATCGACCGCAATAATGCGACCGAATGCGCTCCGATGCGAAGCACGCTATTGGATAATTGTGTATATACTTTCCCCCTGCTTACAACACGATTGTTTATAAGCAGTTGACAAATTGAAAGACAATTTTCGAGGGGGGGGGTAAAAGCATAATAATCAATTAGTTATGACTTAATAAAGATAAGCGTTTGCAAATATGCATATTGCTTTGTTCCTGCACGCTGCAGTTTATTCTTTTCTTAGCATTCTGAAATTCAAATATTTGCACAAATGTAAAATAAATTAAAATTTTTGCAAAATAAAATTAAACAAATCATTCAATTTCGGTCAATATTTTTTCAAAGTGCCTCGAAATTGTAAGAATAGAAGCGTAAATAGCAGAATCTACCCATTTATCAACGCGATTAGATTCTGGTTTAAAAGGACTATCTTTGTATAAAAGTCTCCAAGTATCACGAGAATTTTAGAATATTATCTACACTTTATTAAACGAGACGCGTAGATCCCCGTGATACGCCGGAGACAAAATTGCAGACTGAAACATAAGTCTCCACGTATCGCGAGTATCACGAGGATTAAAGAACGATATGCACAGCATAAAAAATACGCGTAGATCCCCGTGTTACGCCGGAGTCAAAATTGCAGACTGGACAACGACTTGTTTTATTTTTTCACGCTGCAGCGTGAGACATTTTTACTATATAGTAGTAATTCAAAATTAAAGAAAATCGCTTGAACCGTAGGCTGCACAAGTCAATAATTATATATGACGCTGAAGGCGTCACCGCTCAATAACCCCGCGTACACGCCAGTGCACTCGGGGTATTAATGCGTGGGAATATGCACCCTGAATGGGTGCCCCAGCACTTTGCTATTCAATCCTCGTTGTTGGTGCACCTCTTCAAGGTGCACATACTTGCTTGACCGTGCCGGGGGTATTCGCTACGCTCAAACCGCCGGTTACTGAGCGGAGACGCCTTCAGCGTCTTTTCTACCATCCGGATGGTGCGAGCAAGGCTCGCGAAAGTCTGTGAAAATGAGAATAAATAAAACGTTTTTTGTTGCATGAATACTCAATGTGATGAGATGCCCTACAGGACTAATGTCCAACGTAGAGACGTCTCATTGAGGCGTCTCCCAATCAAATACCTATTTGGGGATTTTGCAGTACAGGAGACGCCCCAATGGGACGTCTCTACGCAGGGTACAGCGTGCAAACAAGCGTTTGATTAAGGTTATTAGGTTTTGAGGTTTTAAGGTTTTAGGTTATAAGGTTGCCCTGCGGAATGAATGCCAGCGTGCCAGCAAGCGTTCGAGTCAAACCATCTCGTCTACTATTTTGAGGTTATGAGGTTATAAGGTCGCTTCGCTTGTGAGGTTATAAAGTGAGGTTGTGAGTTTTAAGGTTTTAAGGTTATAAGACTATGCAGCGTGCAAGCCAGCGCTCGAGTCTAACCATCTCGTCTACTCGTACCTAAAAACTCGTCTACTATCAACGAAATTTTGCAAAATTTCGTTGATACAATTTTTAACTTCCGTTAACATCGCTCAAAAAGTAAAAAAGTTCAAAACTTTAACTTCTGTTAAAAAAAACTTAGGAAGTTTAAAAAAAATTTCCGGAAAAACGAGGAAAATTTTCCTTCTTAAAAAGAAAAACGTTTTTCTTAAAAGGAAAAATTTCCTACTTAAAAGGAAGAAAATCCTTCTTAAAAGGAAGTTTTCAGGAGAAAGGTCACAAAAAAAGGAGGGCACCGATGCCCTCCTTAATCTTTATGCAAATATACAATATTTTTCAGCGAAATCCAAATCTGCATTTCGCGCTGTTTTTACAAAAGTTAACAGTTTCGCACTATCTTTTGCAATCTAAAAGTTTACAAAAAGGGCGATTTTTGCACCCCTAATTTTTGCG
>JAZQXH010000053.1:0-14777 GCA_045632745.1 Alloprevotella sp. | reverse complement strand
TAGCCTTTCTCTAATTTGAGGCGAACAGCCTCGGTTAAATTCAGTTCTTTTATACGTTTCATGATTGGTCATTTGTGAATACATGATGCAATATAAACATTTTGAACTGAATATAAAAATATTTTTGATCACTTACTTATTATTTTATTAATTAGTTGTATTTTTGCACTTTAGGGAGACTTTGTTCTTGCATATTCACTGCAAAAGTGCTTGCAATGTGGGTGGGCACAGAAATCGGTGTTTGCGGAGTTTCCTTTTTCGGGTAATGAAATTCCTAACATATATACTTTTATAAACTAAATTCGTTTTTATTATGAAGAAACGTTTTCTGAAGGCAGCGTTGGCAATGTTGCTGTGTGTGCCCTCGGCTGTAGAAGCCAAGGTGGAACACCTGTTGCCAAAGCCGCAGCAGATTTCCGTGGTGCAGGGCAGTAGTTTTGCGCTGAGCGGAGATGTTACGATTAACTATTCGAGTCAGGATGCTAAGTGCGAGTTGCTCGAAGAGTTTTTCGCAAACAGTGGTTGTACGCTTGTTGAGGCAGGCGGCAAGGCTGTCAATGTGACGCTTGTGCAAAGCATCGATGGTGCTCACGACTATCAACTCTATGGCTACGAAAACGAAGCCTACACGTTGGAAATCACAGCAAGCGAAGTCAACATTACGGCTGTGACAGGCACGGGCGTGATTCGTGCAGCACAGACGCTCACGCAGTTGGCTGAAGGCTACGAAGGTGCGAAAGCCCTCGAATGCCTCACCATGAAGGACTGGCCCGCATTCAAACTCCGCGGTTACATGCACGACGTGGGTCGCTCGTTCATCTCGATCGACGAACTCATCAAGCAGGTGGAACTCTTCTCGCGCTTCAAGGTGAACACCTTCCACTGGCATTTGACCGAAAATCAGGCATGGCGCTTTGAGGTGAAGGCTTATCCTCAGCTCACTTCGAACGCAAGCATGACGCGCTTCGCGGGCAAATACTATACGCAGGACGACTGCAAGCGCCTGTTGGCAGCAGCCAAGAAGCACGGCGTTATCGTGGTTCCCGAAATCGATATGCCCGGACACAGCGAAGCATTTGTGCGTGCGATGGGCTTTGGCATGCAAACGGATCAGGGTAAGGTGGTACTTAAGAAAGTGCTCGACGAGGTGGTCGAAGTCTTTGCCGATGCTCCCTATATCCACATCGGTGGCGATGAAGTTTCGACTACGGCTGCCTACCTTAATGAAATGACTGAATATGTTGAGGCGAAGGGCAAGAAGGTGGAAATATGGAATCCTATTAACGGCATTTCGCAGGATAACCTCAATGCTTCGTTGGCTCAGATGTGGGGCACACGTGGATATCTGGCATCGGGAAAGGCAAATATCGACAGCCGCTATAACTACACAAACCACTTCGACGTCTTCGCTGACCTCGTAGGTATCTATAAGAGCAACATCTACTACCACGCAAAGGGTACGCCCGAGGTGGCTGGTTCGGTGTCGGGCTGCTGGAACGACCGCAAGACGGCAACCGAGGTTGACATCATGGCGCAGAACAATGTGTGGGCAAACGTGATTGCCACTGCCGAACGCACCTGGATAGGTGGAGGTAAGCAATACATTGACAACATGACAAACACGCCTGCAGAGCTCAAGAGCGATGGCGGTCATGGCGGTGTGATGCTTCCTAATTCGGGCGACGAATACGAAGAATTCAAGAGTTGGGAAACGCGCTTCCTCTTCCACAAGGCAAACAGCTTGAAGGACGAACCCATCCCATACGTGAAGCAGACCAACGTGCGCTGGCGCATTACGGATGCCTTCCCCAACGGAGGTTCGGAAACAGCAGCCTTTGCGCCCGAAACATTTGGTACGACTGCTTCCACCGAAATCCTTCCGGAAGTATTTACGCACGAAGGCAAGAACTATTATTCGGGAATGGCTACGGGAGCCGGTATCTATCTGAGCCACACTTGGGGCACTTCTATCATTGATGCTTACTACAAAGCGCCTGCTTACGACCACACGGCGTATGCCTGGACATTTGTTTATTCTCCCGAAGAGCAAACCGTAGGAGCGCAAATCGAATTCCAGAACTACAGCCGTTCAGAGCAGGATGCTGCAGCACCTGCCGGTAAGTGGGACCACTATGGTTCGAAGATTTGGATTAACGGTGAAGAAATCGCAGCGCCCACGTGGGACAACACCGGCGTGAGCATCAGCAGCAAGGAAGTAGAGTTGAAGAACGAAAACTTCCCCGGTCGCGAACCTATCGCTGTGAATTTGAAGAAGGGATGGAACAAAGTGTTCCTCAAACTTCCCTACTTCAACAAGGGTTACCGCCTGAAGAAGTGGATGTTCACATGTGTGTTCACCGACCTTCAGGGAAAGAACGCTGTTGAAGGACTTATTTATTCGCCCAGCCAGAGCATGGACGTTGCTACGGAAAACGTGGCAGCAAAGGTGAGCGAAATCAAGCGCGACCGCGGCAACCTTGTAGGTACGGCTGTAGGTCTTTGGCCCGAAAATGCAGCAACGACTTTGGATGCTACAGTGGCAGAAATCGAAGCAACTTACTCGGTAAGCATGACAGCGGAGGAGCGTGCCGCACAGTTGGCAGCACTCGAAGCTGCGTGGGCTGCTTTCAGCGCAACGCTTACGACAGAGAACATGAACAAGCCCGAAGCCGGTAAGTTCTATCGCATGTTTACTCCCTTGCGCGAAAGCCGCTATCCTACTTCAAAAGGTGCGGGCAACGCTATCATGGGCGAACAAAACCCCACGACCAATGCTTCCATCTGGAAGTTTGTTGCGCGTACGGATGGAGCGTTCGACATCGTGAACTTTGCGGACGGCACTTATATTTCGCCTGCCAGCAGCAACAACACGGCGCTGAACAGCGTGGCTACGCAGCCCTCGGCAGGATGGACAATTTCGCCAGCAGCTTCTTTAGGCAAGGTGATTATCACTTGTGGCAGTGTGCAGTTCAATCAAACGGGTAGCGGACAAAGCTATAAGCTCTATAACTGGGGCGATGGTACGAACACGACAGACACTGGCTGCCAGTACGAAATCTACGAGGTCGAAGCCGTTGAGGAAGAAGTGAAACCTGCTCCGGCGGCATTCGCCATCTTTTCTGATTTAGAGAACCAGACTTACCCTTTTGCCCTTGGCAGCGCACAAGCTAAAGTTTTTGCGAAAGAAAACATTACGATTGCTGTCGATATGACAGCGCCCGCTGCAGCAATGAGCGGACGTCAGGCTTTGGTCTGCGCTGCTGACCCTACAAAAGGTATCACGGGTGCAACAATGAGTAATTCTCCTTACATTGGCTTTGGTTTTTACGGCAGTAACCCTGTTTACCTTGCATCGTCAAGGGAGGGCGACCGCTTTACGTACAGAGATTTCAGCGCTGCGGCTAATACAAACTACAAGGTGGTTTACGTAATAGACAAGACCAACAAGCAGTTCTCAGTTTACGTGGACGGTAGTTTGAAGAGCACAGCAACCTATCCCGTAGTGGGCTACGAGTTGCAGTCGTTCAGCAATTTTGCAGCGAATGCCAGTGCACAGCTCTACGTTGGCGGTGGTGTGGTGAGCAGCAATAGCGCTTACGACAAGTTTGCCGGCAAAATTCATTCCGTGCATTTTTTCGATGGTGCGCTCAGCGCTGCTGAAATTGCAAACATCGACTACACGCAGGTTGACAACAACACGATGCCCGAGGTGGGCAATTATTATCGCATCGCTTACGATTATGGTGGCGAAGCCGGAGTGAAGTATCTCCAGAGCGTAAACTCACCTGTGAAGGGACTTGCGATGACGGAAGAAAAGGGCGACAACTCCATTTTCTATGTAGAGCAGGTTGGCACAAACATCCGCTTGAAGTCGTGCGCTACGGGTAAATATTTGAAAGAAGATGGCAACACGCGCGGATTGCACGACGAAGGTGGCAACATTACCTTCACCGAATGCGAAGGCGGCAAGGTGAAGATTCAGGCGCCTGCTTATCTCCATGCGAACACCAACGGTGGTAATTACTTCGTGGACCACTGTTCAACAGACGGTTGTGCGCAGCATCAGTTCGTCGTAGAACCTGTAAAGGTGTATGCGCTTACCATCAATGCGCTGGACAAGGTGGGAGCTTCGGCTACGTGGAATGGCGAAACAAAGACGCTCCCTGCAACATGGTTGTTGCTCGATGGCGCAACAGCTGCCGACCCAACGCTGACGATTCATGATGCAGCAGGCTATACGTTTACGAGTTTGACAGAAAATGGCGTGGCACTCGAAGGCGAAACTTTCGAAATCAGTACGCTTACTGAAAATCGCACGCTGACAGCCAATTTTACTCCCGCTTTCTTCTCTTCAACTTATGGTGAAAAGTGGGTGCGCTTGCAAAACTGTTCGAACGGTGCTTATTGGGCAAACGTAGAAACGGTGGAAAATGGCGGTAAGGGTAAGACCGTAGGACTTGACTACACAGACGAAAAGCAACTTTGGTGCCTTGTGGGCGATGCAAATAGCTTCGTGATGTACAACAAGGCGGCGGGTAGCGACTTGATGCTCAAAGTGCCCGCCCAGACTTATGCTGATGGCAGCGAAGCAATCCTTGCAAACGATGCTGAGGCTACCTGGAAGTTGAAGGAACAGGATTTCGGTTTTGCGCTTTTGCCTACTCACAGCAATAACGCTTCGGAATTGGGTATCAACATGTATGGCGGTGCCGGTGGTTACCTTAAACTTTACATGACAGGTACAAACAATACGGGTAGCTACTGGGTGATTGAGCAGGCTGATGTCGAAAATCCGCTTACCTTCAATGTAGAACTCGAAGGCGTGCAGCATCTTCCTACCAATACGCGCATTGCAGAAATAGCTTGCGCTTGTGGCGATGTGACTTCGAACATCATCATTAAGAACGGCGAAGCCGGAAAGCCTGTGTATCTCCCAAAGGGTGCAGCAATTTCGCTTTCACAATCATGGTTGTACCACGGCTACACTTTCAACGGATTTAAGAATGGCGAAGAATATGCCGAAACATTCGCTGCAGCTGCAGTTCCTGCTGAGGGTATCACCGTTTCTTACTCGGTAGATGCCGACAACGAGTATCAGTATCTTTACTGGTATCGTAAGGAAGCAACGAATGCGCCCTATCGTATTCCTGCAATCACCGTAACAAAGAGTGGAAATGTACTTGCAATCAGCGACTATCGCACGTGTGGCGACGACATCGGTATGGGTGAGGTGGACATTATGTTCCGTCGCAGTGCCGACACTTTCGCTAACTGGGACGGCAAGAGCTGGACAGACGAAGACTTCGTGGCTGACGGTCAGGGTGGCAACGAAAATGTGTTTAACGTAGGTTTTGGTGACGCAGCAGTCGTTTCGGACCGCGAATCGGGCAAGACACTCGTTATGGCAGTTGCCGGAAAGCAGCGCTTCAACTGGGCTTCGGCTACAAGTCACAACAGCATTGCACGCATCGTTACTGAGGACGATGGCGAAAACTGGACCATCACTGATGTTACAAAGCAGTTTATGGCAGACGATGCCGCTTTGTTGCCCAATGCTTACAGTATGTTCTTTACATCAGGACGCATCCTTCAGTCTTCAACCTACAAGGCGCCCGGAGCTGAGTACTATCGCCTTTATAGCGTGTTGGTTGTAAACAATGGTGGCAACGGCTATCCTAATTACGCAGTATATTCAGATGACTTCGGCCAGACATGGAAGATTCTTGGCGGCAAGGCAAACGGAGTATGCTGCGCATCGGGCAATGAAACGAAGATTGAGGAATTGCCTAATGGCGACCTCGTAGTAAGCGTGCGTCGCGGCGGTGGCAGAACGTTTAACATCTTCAGCTACGGCACAGGCGAAAACGATAAGGCAAACGGCGTTGGTTCGTGGGAAAATACTGCAGGCAGCAGCTTTGGTGCTTCGGATTGCAACGGCGAACTCCTTCGCGTAGGCAATGTGTTGCTCCAGTCTATTCCCAAGCGTGGCTATCAAGGCAAGGACCGCAGCAACGTAGCAATTTACTACAAGGTGCTCGACCCTGAAAAGGACTATTCTTCAGCTGAGATTGCAGCCGGTTGGACTGAGCTTAAGCAGATTTCCTACATCGGTTCGGCTTATTCTACAATGACGCTCCTTCCCGACGGAAAGACGCTTGCATTCCTCTATGAAGAAGACCCCGACAACGGCACGTTCGCATATTGCATCGTTTACCTGCCCATCGACCTCACGGAAGTGATGCCTGCCGAAGTGCAGAAGCAAGCATTCGTTGTCAACGCAGCGATTGATGCCACTGAAATCAGTACGTTCTTTGCGAACGATGCAGTAGCTTTGCCCGAAGGCGTGAAGGCTTACGTTGCTACAGAACTTCCTGTTGTTGATGGCGAAGAAGCTTACATCACTTTGACAGAACTTACAGAAGGAGTAATTCCTGCAAAGACAGCGGTTGTACTTCGTGGCGCAGAAGGTAAATATACTTTCGCACCCGTAGATGCTGATGCGTCGGTTGAAGGTAATCTGATGAAGGGTTATGCAGGTATCTTTGAGTTTGAAGAAGTTGCACTTCCTGCAGATGCTTCTGTAAACTATGCGTTGGCAGTAGAAAACGAAGTTGCTGCTTTCTATCAGAAGGACGCTGCTTTCAATGTCTATAACCACAAAGCTTATTTGAACGCTTCAGTAAGCGCAAAGGTTGTAAATATCCGATTTGAAAACGAAGATGGTACAACAGATATTATTGCTGTTCCTTCTGTAAACGGAAACGCTGAAATTTATGACGTTCAAGGTCGCAAGGTGGTTAACCCCACTAAGGGATTCTATATCGTAAATGGTAAGAAGCAATTGTTTTGATAAACCTTTTAAATAAAAAAGTCACCCTGTGCACGTGCACAGGGTGACTTTTTTTGGGTACGTTCAGTATGAACTTTATTATTTCAACTGGTCTGCAACGAACTTCTTCATTTCTTCGCCGCGGAGATTGCGCTTAAGAATCTTGCCGTCGGGAGCGAAGAGCATAATCTGAGGAATACCTGAAACGCCGTAGAGCTTAGCTGCATGTTCGGGAGTATTGTTTGCTACGATGATTTGAGGATATTCAACACCTTCGGCCTTAAGTGTTTCCTTACATTTAGCTTCCTCGTCATAAACGTTGATACCTACGACAGTGAACTTTTCGCCGCCAAACTTCTTGTAAAGTTCCATGAGGTTGGGAATTTCTGCCTTGCAAGGACCACACCATGAAGCCCAGAAGTCGATGAGCACGAATTTGCCCTTGCCTACATAGTCAGAGAGTTTTACTTCGTTACCTTCGAGGTCTTTGCCTGTAAAGTCTGTGAAAGGCTGGCCTTCCTGCGTAGCAGCGATAGCTTTAAGTGAAGTGTAGTAAGCGTTGAATGACTTGAGTTTTGAAACGTACTTCACTTCGTTCTTCATAGAGTCGAGCACTTCAATCGAACCAAAGAGCGAACGTGCAGTCATGCTGAGGATGTAAGCGCCTACCATGTTGTCCTTGTTGTTGGTGATGCTTTCGCGGTAGAGGTTGTAAACACTGTCGCGAGCGGGCTGCATGGCCGTTTCGATTTCTGCGGGCGAAGCGTTAGCATCGCGCATCTTGTCTTCTCTTTCGCGGATGTCCATGTTTGCCTTCATGATAGCCTGCATCGTAGCGTAGAATGTGTCGTTCAATCCGCCGTTGTCCTTTACCATTGTGGGCATAGAAGCGAGGTCAACTTCGGCTTCAGTTCCCTGCTGGAGGATGATGGGGGCTCTTGAATAGCCAAACGAAACGAGGCAGAGGTCCTGGTCTTCAATAGCGCCCTGGAATGCAAACTTACCATCTTTAACGAGGCAAGAGTCAACAAAGTCTCTTGTTTCAGATACGAGGTAAACGTTTTTTCCTTCGGCATCTGCGCTGGCAGTACCGTTGATTTTGTACTCTGTAGAGTTGCAACTTGCAACAAGAGCTGGGATTGCTAAGAAAAATAATTTTTTCATAGTAGAATTATTGATTTAGTGAAACATTGTTTTTTTGTAGGATGTTCAGGATAGCGTGTGGAGCATTTGTTTGCAAAGATTTTCGTGTTTCCACCTCATATAATAATATATAGTCTGGAAAACTGTAATTTCTGCAACGAAGTAAATCCACGGTTGCATGACGAGCAGGGAAGTGTAGAGGACAATGGCGCGCGTGTTGAAGGTCAGGATGTTTGTCCACTTCATGAGCGGAAGACTTCCTGCTCGAAAGGTGGCACGCTGTTCTGCCGTAAACTCGTTTGTCCCGACGATGTGGGAGCGAAGTCGCTGAAAGGCGGGCGCGCTCTCTTCCTGGGCTTTCGTATAGCGCTTGTAGAAGAAGATGAACAGTTTCCACAGCGTATCGTTGCGCCAGGTGAGCGTGCTGTATTCTTTGTTGAGCGCCGCACTGTTGTCGAGTTCGCTTCCGGCTTCTCCCTTAATTATCCACAGGTGTATGTTGCGGTAATAGTCCGCAAGGCGACACTGTTCAGCATGGCATTTCAACCCCGAAAGGGCGGCGAGCATCCAAATCCATAGTCCCCAGGTTTCGTTTGTTCCGAAGGGCATTGACTCGCCTTGCAGGCGCAGGCAGATGGCTGCGTAGATGGTGAAGAACCATGCGTCGCCCGCGAAGCCGTCGAGCATGCGCCCCATGCGCGTCTTTTGTCCTGTCATGCGAGCGAGTTGTCCGTCAGCCGAATCATAGAAGTTTGCCCACATCAGCAGCAGGATGCCAATGATGGTGTGCGCATAGTCGGGAAAGTAGAAGCAGATACCTGCCGCTATGCCGAGGATGATGCTGAGGAGGGTGACGACGTTAGGATGAATGCCAAGGCTGCGAAACAGGCGCGCCCACAGCAAACCAATGGGGCGGGTGAAGTAGATGTCAAGCCATTCTTCCGTGTCGCTGCTCTTAAAGGTGGACTTCAGTTCGTTCGTCATGATTGTTTATACGTTGAAAAATAGCTTCGGCAGCAGCTTTCCTACAGTTGGCAAAGCTTGGGAAATCGTTGAAGTCAATGAGTAAGATTTTGTTATCCTTCGTGATGATAGCGTCGCCTCCGTAGATGTCGAACCCTGCAGCTTTTGCAGCATGAGCGGCGATGGACTTAAGCGTCGTTTCGTCAAACGAATGGTAGGCAGGACGCCCGTTGATACGCTCTAAACCAAACTTTGAAAATCCATCGGTTGCGGCTGTGGGGTAGTAGTAGTGGAAAAACGCAGTGCCTGCCACACAGTAGAATTTGATGAGGTCGCCTTCGTCATGTGCCACGGCGATGTATTCTTCGCTCGCATAGGGAAGGCTGTGCAATTGCTCTGCGCTTTCGATAAAGACAACGTCGCTTGTTGTTTCAGCTCCGGCTCCGCCTCGTTTTGCCCAGTAGGGAAAGGGGAGAAGAGCGGTGTCTGGATGTCGGACAAAGGTCGTTGCCGGCATCGGAATTGATTGCTCCATGAATCGCTTTGCAAGGGTTGCTCGGTCGGCTTTGAGTAGCGCTGTGGGCGAATTGAGAATGCGCATGCCGCATTGCTCGGCTTGGGCAAGCAATGTGAGCGCAACTTCAGAACGTGCCATGCTCACGATGCAGTGCCATGAACATTGGTTGATAAACTCCGGCAAATCTTCTTCCGCACAAGTGACAACGTGGTGCTTCGCCTTTTGCAGCAGCGTAGCGACGCTCTGCATGATTTGCGCATCGCGTTCGACGGATGATGGCGAAAACCGGTGTGCGCGCCGGATGCAAAGAATATTCATCGGTTTAATGGGGGCTAAGAATTCTTCGGATTTCGCAATGTCGCCTGCGTGGTCAACGTCCAGAATTTTAGAGAACTTGAATGCCTTGAGCTGAAGTCCGTCGGCAATGAGTCCGCGCTGGTAGTTGCGCATGCGGTGTTGTCCTTCGTTGATGCATCGGCGAAGCGTGGCGAGCGCTTGGGGTTTAAGCAAGTAGATGCCTCCCGAAATGTGTGTGCAGCGTCCTTGCTCGTCGCAGAAATCAAGGATATTCCCTTGCGCATCAATGTCGATGTAGAGCGGCTTTTCGTCGTCAATGTAGTCGGTCACTGCCATCACGCCATCGGCTCTGGATTGCTTGTTGCAGTGGTCTAAATAGGACTTGAAGTCGGTTTCTGCAAAGATAGTGTCCACTGTAGTGAGACAAAATGGCGCATCGTCAAGATAGTCTGCGATGACTTCGAAGGAGTGCATGGAACTCGGCGTTGCTTTTGCTACAATGTCGAATCTGCATGTTGGGTAATGCTTCGCGAGTAGGCGCAAGTGTGCCTCCGTTTGTGGATGTTGCGGATGGGTGATGACTACGATGTGGTCCGCACCGTTTTCAACGAAGATGCGTATGAGGCGGTCAATCATAGGTGTGCCACAAAGCGGCACCAGGGGTTTGGGAAGCGCAATTCCCTCCTGGGCTAATCGGCTTCCCTCGCCAGCAGCTATGATTGCAAATTGCTTGATGCTACTCATCCGTGGAGCGCTTTTCAGGACGATTGTTGAAGTTGCGGCGTTCGTCTTCGCGGCGGTCCTGATAGAGTTTTGGTAAGGGATTTTGTGTTGCTTCCTGATTGATTTTACGATTGTGATAGATGTCGATGGCTGCATAGAGTGCCTGGCGGAACGAACTTTCCGAAGCGATGCCCTTGCCTGCGATGTCGTATGCTACGCCGTGGTCGGGCGAGGTGCGAACGAATTCCAATCCTGCCGTATAGTTCACGCCGTCGTCCATAGAGAGTGCTTTGAAGGGTGCAAGTCCCTGGTCGTGATACATGGCGAGGATGCCGTCGAACTTCGTGAAGTGGCCCGCACCAAAGAATCCGTCGGCGCTGTAGGGTCCGAATACAGGCATGCCGCCTTCCTGGAGTTCGCGGATGACGGTAGCGATGATTTCTTCGTCTTCAGTACCGATGGCACCTGCATCGCCGTTGTGGGGGTTCAGTCCAAAGACTGCAATGCGAGGAGCTGAGATGAGATAGTCGTGGCGCAACACGCTGTAGAGCTGGCGTACCTTCTTCTCAACTGCTTCCTTTGTGATGGCAGCAGCAATGTCCTTCACTGCGAGGTGAGTGGTAACCAACGCTACGCGCATCATTTCGTTGGTCAGAATCATGAGCGACTCGCCTTCCATTTTCGACTGCAGATATTCTGTGTGGCCCTGGAATTTGAAGTTTTCGCTCTGGATTGTGGCTTTGTTGATGGGTGCGGTGACGAGCACGTCTACCTTGCCGGCTTTAAGGTCGGCAACGGCTGCCTCGAGCGCTACGAATGCTGCTTCGCCAGCTTCCGTGCTGGGACGACCTAAGGTGATGAGGATTTCCTTGTCGAAGCAGTTGAGCAGGTTGAGCTGTCCGGGGAGCGCTTCTTCTGCATGTTCGATGATGTGGAAGTTTGTTTCGCTGTTAATGGCTTTGCGGTGGTAGGCAGCAATCTTTGCCGAACCGTAAACGATGGGTGTGCAGAGGTCGAACATGTCGGACTCTGCAAAGGTCTTAAAGATGAGTTCGTAGCCCACTCCGTTGGTGTCGCCATGCGTGATGGCTACGCGGATGGAGCGCTTTGATGAAGGCACCTCGTTGAGGGGTTCTTCGTTTATTTCTGGGATGATATTCATGATGGATATGTTGTTGGTTGCCACAGGGGGGGAGTGTTGTCGTGTGGCAAGTGTTAGTTTTCAGAGGTGATGTTTTGCGACTTTTCTTCCTGCTGCTTCTTTGTGCTCAGCAGTCCGCATGCCGCAAAGATGTCCTGTCCGCGTGAGGCACGAATGGTTGTCGTGAGTCCGTGCTCGGTGAGGTAGTCGCGCATCCAGAGCATGGTCTTTTCGTCGGCGTTGCGGAAGGGGGTGTCAGGGATGGTGTGGAAGCGGATGAGGTTTACGCGGCAGTCCAGGTCGCGCAGCAGTGTGAGCAGTGCGTCGGCGTGGCGCTTCGAATCGTTGAGTCCGCCAAATACGATGTATTCAAACGTCAGTCGGCGCTGCTTGGGCGCATTGGGGTCGCGCGGTGTGCGACGGCAGAAGTCGTAGCCTTTGAGTACTTCTACGAGTTCTGTGATTGAGAATGCGCGCTCAGCCGGCATGATGTCCTTGCGGTCGGAGGGGATGGGGTGGTGCAGGCTGATGGCGAGGCTGCACTTGCTCTCGCTGAGGAAGCGCACAAGTCCCTTTGCCAGACCTACGGTCGATACGGTGATGCGCTTTGGGCTCCACCCGTAAGCCCAATCGGCAGTGAGCACTTCTGTGGCACGCAGCACGTTGTCGAGATTGTCGAACGGTTCGCCCTGTCCCATGAATACGATGTTCGTCAGTCGGTCGCGTTCGGGAAGGGAGTAAATCTGGTTGAGAATGTCGGCTGCTGAGAGCGATGCTACGTAGCCTTGGCGACCTGTCATGCAGAACTTGCAGCCCATTTTGCAACCCACCTGACAACTGACGCAGAGCGTGGCACGGTCGCCGTCGGGAATGTAAACGGTTTCGATGTAGTCGCCGTTGGCAGTGCGGTAGAGGTATTTTATTGTTCCATCGATGGAGCGCTGGGCATCAACGGGCGCCGAACATCCTATTTCGTAGTGCTCGGCGAGTTGTTGGCGTGCTGTTTTCGACAGATTGCTCATTTGCTCAATCGTGTTGACATGCTTGCCATAAATCCATCCGGCAATTTGTTTGCCCACAAAAGCCGGCAGTCCCAAATTTGTGGCGATGTTTTTGAGTTCTTCAACGCTTGAACCTAAGAGCGAATGCTTTGTGCTCATTTTTTTATTGTGTTGTTGAGGGGTGGATTTCTGAAACGTATTGACGAGTTAACAAGTTGATGTTGCGCCATAGTCCCTACAGCACCTCCAACTCGTTAACTCGTCAACACTCGTTCATATTAACTCGCTAACTCGTGATTGGTTAGTTTGTTAGCGATTTTTTTATTACTTGTTGTAGAGCAACCATGCACCGGGGTAGTCGCCCTTCATCTGGTCGCGGAGCTGAGCAGCAGAAGCCTTGTCTGTGTACGACGCAGCGATTACGCGGAACCAGCCTGTGTGACCGTTGATGGTTTCGTTGGTCTTGATGACGCGTGAGTCATAACCCTTTGACTGGAGCAACTGCTTAAGACCTTCTGCGTTAGCCTGAGTCTGGAAACTACCTACTACTACGCTGAAATCCTTCAACTGATTGCCGCTAACCACTGTAACACCGCCTTCGATAGTGCGTGTGCCGCTCAAGTCAACGGTGTTGCTGCTCTTTGTTGTAGATTGGATGGGAGCAACCTTGTTTTCATTGACGGGTGCAACGACAACAGTCTTTGTTTCCTGTGCTACGGCTACTTCCTGGCTCTTAGCTTCTTCGTAAGCCTTGCGGTAGTAGTCTTCCTTTGATTTGCACGATGTGAACGCTACGGCAGTACCAACTGCAGCTGCCAAAATTACGAACTTCTTCATTACTTTATTTGAAAATATTGAGTGATTTACAATGGGGTGAATTAACGCAATGCAAACGATATTCGTGTTTGCAACGCAAATTTACAATCTATTTGTTAAATTGTGGCATTTGTAACCTTAAAAAAACATAATTTATGCAGAATAAAATGGGCTTGCACTTTAGTTTGCTAAAAAATGCTCGGTTTTTTTGTTCCGTTGAAGAGAAAATCGTAATTTTGCACCCGCTATCACGAGATGGTAGCATAATTCAAACCTATTAATTAAAAATTTTTAAAGAAAAATGGCAACTAAGATTAGATTGCAGCGTCACGGCCGTAAGGGCTATGCTTTCTACAGCATTGTGATCGCAGACGTAAGAGCTCCACGCGATGGTAAGTTTACTGAAAAGGTTGGTACTTACAACCCCAACACTAACCCTGCTACAGTAGATTTGAATTTTGAACGTGCTCTTCACTGGCTCGAGTGTGGTGCTCAGCCCACAGACACAGTTCGTAACATCCTTTCTGCAGAAGGCGTTTACCTCATGAAGCACCTCAAGGGTGGTGTTCGTAAGGGCGCATTCGACGAAGCTGCTGCTCAGGCTAAGTTCGAAGCTTGGAAGCAGGAAAAGGCTGCTAAGGCTGCTAAGGCTGCAGACAAGACTGCTGCTGAAAAGAAGGCTGCTGCTGCTGCTCGCCTCGAAGCTGAAAAGGAAGTAAACAAGAAGATCGCTGAAAAGGTAGCTGAAAAGAAGGCTGCTGCCGCTGCTGCTAAGGCAGAAGCAGAAGCTGCTGCTACAGAAGAAGCAACTGAAGAAGTTGCTGAAGCTTAATCTTCTGGTGTTTAAAAAGTTAAAAATGTTTTGTGAGGGTGTGCCAAAATGCAAATTTTGGCGCGCCCTTTTTAGTTGTGTTAGAGTCAATAACTCGAATGACATGAATCCATGCAGGGGGTATCAAACTCTTAAAAATCGAATTTATCCCCATTGCTCATATACTATTAACAAATTTCTCCGCATGGCATTCGAGAGATTCGAGTTATTGACTTTAACGTCGACCGTTGGTTCGTGTTCAAAAAAATAATAAACACATCAATTTATTTTTTTCTTGGAACACGAAATAAGAACTATTCGTAATTTAACGTGAGTTCGATGTAAGAAAACCTCAAAAAAAATTGCTGGAGTGAAATATTTTCGTTAATTTTATATCTGATAATCAAGTAGTTAAATAAAAAATATTCACTCCTATGACTGATGTAAATTTAGTTGAAATCTTCTGTATTCTTGACGAATTCTGTAAATATTTTACTCCGGAATTGAAAAAACACCAATTATCATCCCCTGAGAAG
>JAZQXH010000052.1:0-15107 GCA_045632745.1 Alloprevotella sp. | reverse complement strand
GATGGGGGGATAGAAGAACTAGAGGGGCAAGAGGGGCTAGAAGCTCTAGATATTCTAGAGGGGCTAGATATTCTAGAGGGGCTAGATATTCTAGATGCTCTAGAAGCTCTAGATAATCTAGAAGCTCTAGAGACTCTAGATATTCTAGAGAAGCTATAGGGGCTATAGAGACTATAGAAACTATAGGCCCCGCCAATCTCTGCTGAAAGCCCTCTCCTCTCTCAACTCTCAACTCTCAACTCTCAGAACGAGCCGCAAGGCTCCTCCAAACTCTCTCAACGAGCCGCAGGCTCCTCCAAACTCTCTCAACGAGCCGCAAGGCTCCTCCCAACCCTCAGAACGAGCCGCAAGGCTCCTCTTAACGAGCCGCAGGCTCCTCTTAACTCTCCAAACGAGCCGCAGGCTCCTCCAAACTCTCAGAACGAGCCGCAGGCTCCTCCAATCTCTCAACTCCCATGCTCTCCCCTACTCCCCGCACAGTGTGGCTCGATGTAGCGCGCCTGGTTGCTTTCCTTCTTCTTCTTGGCTGCCATGCCACAGACCCTATCAATGCCGCTGCGACTTATGGAAGTTCGGCGGAGGCGGTCAGCGCTGACGACATTGCGTGGGGCGCTATATGGGGTGCGTTTGTGCGTCCCTGCGTGCCGCTCTTCGTGATGCTCACAGGGGCATTGTTGCTGCCCACGTCGCTCAGCATGAAAGCGTTTTATCAGCACCGCATACCGCGCGTGTTGTGGCCCTTCCTGCTGTGGTCCGTGCTCTATTATCTCACGCCATGGATTACGGGCGTGGTGGGCGCAGACAAGAGTATGGTGACGTACATCTTCAGTTGGGCAGAGTCCGACAGTCAGGCGCTTGCCGATGCACTCACGACCATTGCGCGCATACCGCTTACGTTTCCCTACCTCGCAAGCCACATGTGGTACATCTATCTGCTCATAGGGCTTTACCTATTTATGCCCATCTTCTCGGCATGGGTGGCGACTGCTACGCGTCGCGAAAAGGAGTGGGTGCTCCTGCTCTGGAGCGCCAGCACCGCGCTGCCTTACGTCACGGAGTTTCTTAGTCCCTACAGCTTCGGCACATGTTCGTGGAACAGTTTTGGCACGTTCTACTACTTCGCCGGTTTCAACGGATACCTGCTGCTCGGGCACTACGTTCATCGCTACATCGACTGGGGTACGCTGAAGACGCTCGCCGTGAGCGTGCCGCTCATCGCCGCCGGATTTGCCATCAGCTATTATGGTTATCAAACGATGGTGGCGCTCCCCGAACCTACGCCCGAACAGGTGGAACTCTTCTGGACCTACTGCACGACAAACGTGGCGCTCATGAGTCTCGGGTGGTTGCTCCTCTGCAAGCGCTGCAATGTCCGCTCAACTCAAGCGCAAGCGCTGCTGAAGCACCTCACGCTCTGCGGATTCGGCATCTACATGGCGCACTACTTCTTCGTGCGTCCCTGCCACGACCTTGTAGCCCTGCTCCACCTCTCCACCCCGCTACGCATCCCTTCGGCTGCCCTCCTGCTACTGATTGTAACATGGAGCCTCGTAGGACTACTGCGCAAAGCGCTGGGAAAATATGCCCGCTTTGTGGTGGGCTAAAGAAAGGTCGGAAAGGACATATATATATATTTAATCCGCCATCCCCTTCGGAGTTCCGAAGGGGATGGCGGATTGAGTTATAGGAGAAGGGGATAGGAAGTTCTAAGCTGCCCTAAGTGGTTATAGGAGGACCTTAGATTTTCTAAGAAAGCCTAAGAATCCTTAGCAATCTCCCCACCCTTCTGCGCCTCGCATGCCTCGTACAACTTTTTATAAAAGGGATGGCGGCAGAGGGTTTCGGTGCTGCCGAGAACGATGAGTTTGTAGCGGGCGCGAGTGATGGCTACGTTCATGCGGCGGAGGTCGGAGAGGAAACCGATTTGGCCTTCGGCATTGTCGCGCACCATGGAGACGATGATGACGTCGCGCTCCTGCCCTTGGAAGGCATCGACGGTGTCGATGGTGATGTGCTTCTTGAGAGGTTTGAGCTTTGCATCGTGCTTTATAAGACTGCGGAGGTAGTGGACTTGTGCGCGGTAAGGCGAAATGACACCGATGTCGATACGCTCGCTGAGCAGGCGCAACATACCGATTTTATCCACATAATTATGGAGGGCGGCTATCGTGAGGCGTGCCTCAGCCTTGTTGATACGTCCGTAGGAATTGCCAATGAATTCTTCGTGGTGAGTAGTCGGGACAACGGGCGTCGCTTCTTCGGCATCGGCGGTGGCGGAGGGTTCGGACTGCGTCGTTGTGTCGTGCCACTCGATGGGTACGTCGAGCTCGTCGAGCAGCGAGCGATGCTTCACGTCGGGGGCAGCGGTGAGTTTTCCGCCATAAAACCAGTCGGAGGAGAAACGCATCAGCGCTTCGTTCATGCGATATTGCACAGTGAGCAGGTGTACGCACTCAGGCTTTCGTGCTGCGAGTTGCTCCATCAACGTTATGCCCAAGCCACTGCGCAGGGCTTCGGGGCACTTAATCGTTGGCGGGAGCTGCTGATGGTCGCCGGCAAAGATGACGCGGTCGGCGCGCTGCAAGGGTATCCAGCATGCCGCTTCGAGCGCTTGTGCTGCCTCATCGATAAAGAGCGTGTGGAAATGTTGTCCGACGAGCAAGGGATTGGCTGCTCCGGTCAACGTGCAACTTACGACGCGCGAACTGCTGAATAGGGCTTCGCGGATGCGCACTTCGAGTTCGTCGGCACGCTCGCGCAGTCGCGCTATCTTCTGGTGGAAATTGGCGGCACGTTCGCTGCGTGGTTGGGAGTAGAGTTGCTTTATCGTGCGACGCAGTTGCCACAAGTCGGGATAGTCGGGGTGGGCTGCAAAGCGGTGCTCATAGGTGTGGGCAAGCATTTCGGGCGTGACACGTGTGGGGTTGCCAATGCGAAGAATGGGGACGCCGCGCTGCGCAAGTTGGCTGCACATCCAATCGACAGCCGTGTTGCTCTGCGCACAGACCAGCACCTGCGATTCGCGCTTGAGCACTTCGCAAACAGCTTCGACGAGCGTGGTAGTTTTGCCCGTTCCGGGAGGACCGTGGACGATGAGCACATCTTTTGCTCGCAATGCCTGGCGCACGGCTTCTTCCTGCGAAGCATTGAGCCAGGGAAGACTCAGCGCTACGGAAGAGGCTGACGACCATGAAGTGGGGGCGGCGGTATGAAAGATGTCGCGCAACGCTGCCACCCTGCCCTTGCGGCACTCGATGGTGCGGTTGAGAGCAGACAGCATGACGCGGTAGGAATAATCGTCGAAGTGGAGCATCACGCCTGCAAGGTCGGCATTCTGGAGTTCTGCTAACGCCATTTCTCCCGGCAATTCAACCACCATGCGCGTTGGCTCGGCGTAACTCACGGTGGCTTGAAAATTCATGTAGCGAAGCGAGCCGTCAGCTCGTTTTTCGAAGAAACAAACGGGGCGTCCGTATTCGAAGTTGTGCACCACATCGTCGTCGGCAGCGGTAGAATGGATTTCAACGACAAAACGGTCGAGCGAATTGTAGTAACTGCGCCCTGTGCTGATGGGATACCAGCAGTCGCCACGCTTCACCTTGCGGTCAATGCCCATCATGGCAGCCTCTTTTGCAAAGGCAGCCTTTTCGTATTCGTACTCCTTGCGCAGGAGCTCGAGCTGGCGCTGTAGTGGGATGTATTTTTGCATGAATGAATATGATAGTAGTAGACGAGTTGTTAGGTACAAGTAGACGAGATGGTTTGACTCAAAAGCAGGCTTGCACGCCTGCATAGCCTTAAAACCTCACGAGCGAAGCGATCTCACTACCTTATAACCTTATATACTAATGCACCATCTTTAAACCAATCACTGAGGCGATGAGCGTGAACGTAAAAAACAGGCGCCAAAACGTAGCAGGCTCTTTAAACACCAGAATACCAATCAGCACAGTTCCAACTGCTCCGATACCTGTCCATACAGGGTAAGCCGTACCAATAGGTATCACCTTAATAGCCTTGGCCAGAAATACCATGCTGAGAATATAGCACACAACGAATGCTGCATACCATGCCGTAGCACGCACACCTACCGCCAAATTGGCTTTACCCAAACAGAAGGTAAAACCACACTCAAAAACGCTTGCTAAAATCAATATTACCCAATACATAATATGAGGTTATGAGGTTATGAGGAACCTGCGGTTCGTTAAGAGGTTAAGAGGTTAAGAAGTTAAGAAGTTAAGAGGTTAAGAGGTTAAGAGGTTACCATCCGGATGGTCTCTCATCTCTCATCCCTCAATTCTCCTTATGCTCGTCAGCTTCGCAGCCTCCTTCCGAGAACTTTTCTGCAAAGATAGTGAAAACCGAGTGCAGAAATAACAAGCTCGCTTGAATATTTAATAGTAGACGAGTTATTAGGTACGAGTGGACGAGATGGTTAGACCAGAACGCTGGATTGCACGCTGCATAGCCTTATAGCCTCATAACCTCACAGCCTTATAACCTTAAAACCTTATCCTCAAAAAAAGAGCACCCATCTTGCGATGAGTGCTCTTGATATTGTTTTTAAGAATTGAATCTTAAGGATTAGAGCTGAGGACCAGCTGCTACGAGAGCCTGACCTGCTGCGCTACCTGCAGTGTACTTCACGAAGTTCTTCTGGAAGCGAGCTGCGAGGTCCTTAGCCTTTTCTTCCCACTGGCAAGCACATTCGTAAGTGTCGCGGGGGTCGAGGATAGCAGGATTTACGCCGGGAAGCGCTGTGGGAACTTCGAAGTTGAAGATAGGAATCATCTTAGTTTCAGCCTTGAGGATAGAGCCATCGAGGATAGCGTCGATGATACCACGTGTATCCTTGATAGTGATACGCTTGCCTGTACCGTTCCAACCTGTGTTAACGAGGTAAGCCTTAGCACCGTGCTGGTTCATCTTCTTAACGAGTTCTTCAGCATACTTAGTGGGGTGGAGTTCGAGGAACGCCTGGCCGAAGCAAGCTGAGAATGTAGGAGTAGGTTCAGTGATACCACGTTCTGTACCTGCGAGCTTAGCAGTGAAACCAGAGAGGAAGTAGTACTGAGTCTGTTCAGCGTTGAGGATAGATACGGGAGGAAGTACACCGAATGCGTCTGCTGAGAGGAAGATTACGTTCTTAGCGTGACCTGCTGCAGAAACGGGCTTAACGATGTTGTCGATGTGGTTGATGGGGTAAGAAACGCGAGTGTTTTCAGTAACGCTCTTGTCGTCGAAGTTGATCTTACCTTCAGCATCTACAGTAACGTTTTCGAGGAGTGCGTTACGACGGATAGCCTTGTAGATATCGGGTTCGCTTTCCTTGTCGAGACCGATAACCTTAGCGTAGCAACCACCTTCGAAGTTGAAGACACCGTTGTCGTCCCAGCCGTGTTCGTCGTCACCGATGAGCATACGCTTGGGGTCAGTAGAAAGAGTTGTCTTACCTGTACCTGAGAGGCCGAAGAAGATAGCTGTTTCGTCCTTTTCGTTAGTGTTAGCTGAGCAGTGCATAGAAGCGATGCCCTGGAGGGGGAGGTAGTAGTTCATCATAGAGAACATACCCTTCTTCATTTCACCACCGTACCATGTATTGATGATAACCTGTTCGCGGCTTGTGATGTTGAACGCAACACAAGTTTCAGAGTTGATACCAAGTTCCTTGAAGTTTTCAACCTTAGCCTTAGAAGCGTTGTAAACTACGAAGTTGGGTTCGAAGTTAGCGAGTTCTTCTTCTGTAGGCTGGATGAACATGTTCTTAACAAAGTGAGCCTGCCATGCTACTTCAACGATGAAGCGAACTGACATACGAGTGTCCTTGTTAGCACCGCAGAAGCAGTCAACCACGAAGAGGCGCTTGTTAGAAAGACACTTCTTAGCGATTTCCTTCAATTCAGCCCAAGCAGCTTCAGTGATAGGCTTATTGTCATTCTTATAGTCATCAGAAGTCCACCATACAGTATCCTTAGAATTTTCGTCCATAACGATGAACTTATCCTTAGGTGAACGACCAGTGTAAACACCAGTCATTACGTTCACTGCGTTGAGTTCAGTGTTCTGACCTACTTCAAAACCTTCGAGACCAGCCTTTGTTTCTTCTTCAAACAATACTTCGTAAGAAGGGTTGTGGACAATTTCAGTAGTACCGGTAATACCGTACTTGCTCAAATCCAATGTTGCCATAAATGTTTCTTTAAATAATTTATAAATGGTATTTTCAATTAGTTTATTTCTACGTCGGAAGGGCGAAATTTGCGATGCTTTCGCAAAGTCCTTTCCTACCGCATAGCAAAATTACGAAAAAGTGCAGAGCCAAAAAAAATATTAGGCACTTTGTTGAAAGAAAAATCACAAAATCAGCGTTTTTTCTTCATTTTGGACAAAGTGGGCAAAATATTTGGCAAGTTGGCTTATCAGAAAATGTTTTGCCAGGCGCCCTCTACACATATATCGCAACCTATTAAGTAGTTCCGATATAGAGGCACAGCATTCCGAGCATAATCAGCACGAGGTCGAATGCTTTGGCGCGCAAATTCTTTTCGCGAAAATAGAACGCTCCGAAAAGGAACGACACAACTACACTGCTGCGCCTCACCATCGACACGACGGAAATCATTGCACCGGGTTCGCTGAGCGCATAAAAATATGCCATATCGGCTGCTGTGAGGAACAAGGAGATAAACAGGATGCTCCAACGCCACTGAAAGGGTGTGGACTTTCGGCGAATGGGGAGCCATATCGACAAAATCACAATGGTCATCAGCAGTGCCTGATACACGTTGTACCACCCTTGCACAAACATGCGATCGAGTCCCAAACCGCCCAATTCTTCAGGGGAAAGAAGATGCTTGTCGTAAAGCCCACTGGCTGCTCCCAATACAGCCGCAGCAACCAGAAACACCACCCAACGATTGTGGGCGAAACGTATGCCCTCGCGCTTGCTGCTACAACTCAATAAATATATGGAAACGAGCGCAAGCACAACGCCTGCCCATTGCCAAAGATTAAGGCGCTCGCCAAAAATCAGCAATGCACCCACTAAGGTCATCACAGGGCGCGTGGCGTTAATCGGACCTACAATCGTAAGGGGCAGATGCTTCATCGCAAAATAACCGCACACCCACGAGGAAAGCACGATGATGGACTTGACAAACACAAAGCCGTGCATGCGCAAGTCGCCAACGGGCATCACGCCATCGGCAGCAACAAACGACTGCACGATGAGCGGCACAAAGAACAATGCGCACACCACAGTGTTGATCATCAACACCGGGAGCACAGCATTGTCCTTCAAAGACGTCTTCTTAAACACGTCGTAGCAACCTAACAACGCGGCAGACAAGAAGGCAAGAAGTATCCACATGATTATAATTTAGTAGACGAGTTGTTAGGTACGAGCGATGAGAAAGGAAAAAGGAGAAAGGAAAAAGGAGACTGCGAAGCTGATGAGCGTAAGCGAATAAATAGCCATGCGGGAACTGCGAAGCTGATGAGCGTAAGCGAATAAACGAGAAGGTCAGACTCAAACGCTTGCTTGTATGCTGAAATTGCATTCCGCAAGGTAGTTGTACTCTGTTCTCTATTCTCTGTTCTCTAAATACGCTGCATAGCCCTCATAACCTCATAACCTCACCTTATAACCTCAAAATACTAATACCACTTCGCCGGCTCGCTACCCATTACGAACACGAGTTTTCCGCCTGCTGCGATGTCGCTATGTTCGATGTAGGGCTGAGTATAAGGTTGTCCGTTCAGTTCTACGCTCTGGATGTAAATATTCTCCGCACTTGCGTTGCGCGCTTCTATAACGAAGTTGCCGCCTGCCACCTTCAGAGTTGCTTCGGGGATGGAGGGCGAGCCAAACCAGTAGCGGGCACCGGCTGGTTCTACCTGATAGAAACCGAGCGCTGAGAGCACATACCATGCCGACATCTGTCCCATGTCTTCGTTGCCAGAAAGTCCGTCGAAACTGTCGCGATACTGCGTTGCAATCACCTCACGAACACGCTGCGCAGTCTTTTCGGGTGCGCCGAGCATCGTGTAGAGGTAAAGAATATGGTGCGAAGGTTCGTTACCATGTGCAAACTGACCAATGAGACCGGAGATATCGGGCGAAGGATGTCCAGGGATTTCCGAAGGCAGGAGGAAGAGCGTGTCGAGCTGTTGCATCATCGCCTCAGCACTGCCGAAGCAGTTTTCAGCATATCCCTCAACGTCGTGGGGCACAAGCCAAGTGTACTGCCAAGCGTTGCCTTCGCAATAATCGTTCTCACGATGGTCGGCAAAGTAGGGATTGAACGGAGTGCGGAATGCACCCTTGCTATCCACACCGCGTATCAACTGCGTCGAAGCGTCGAAGTACTTGCGGTAAGAGTGCGAAATGCTGTCGTGGTATTCTGCTTCATCAACGTAGCCCAAAGCATAAGCAGCATTGGCAGCGGCTCCATCGGCAAGCGCATATTCCATGTCGTAAGCAATGGCTTCCTGGAACAAATCGCAAGGAATGTAGCCATACTCGCGACGGAGTTTACGACCGCGTTCGTCCTGCTCGAGCGTACGGAGTATCGCCTTGTAGGCAGCGTCGTAGTCAACGCCGGGAATTTGCTTCACAATAGCATCAGCCACCACGGGAATGGCGGGGTCGCCAATCATGCAGTCGGTTTCGTTGCCCCACAAGTGCCAAACGGGAAGGCGTCCCTGCTGATGACAAATATCAATCATTGAATTCACGAACTGCGCCGCACGCTTGGGTTGCACAATTGTCATAAGGGGTTGCTTTGCGCGGTAAGTGTCCCAGAGCGAGAAGTTCGTAAAGCGGGGTTCGGCTGCATTATATACGCTGTCGTTCGCACCACGATAGTCACCATTGATGTCGGAGAACAAAACGGGTGCCATCATACTGTGGTACAATGCGGTGTAGAACAAACGTTTTTGAACCGTGTCGGGCGTTTCGATGGCGATTGTTGCCAACTCTTCGTTCCAGCGCTGCGATGCGTTTTGGCATACAGCGTCGAAGTCCCAAGTGGCACCTTCTTCGCGCAATGCCAACTCAGCACCTTCTGTGCTCACTGAAGATATTGCCACCTTGAGCAACACTTGTTCGCCGTCGGTCGTAGCAAAATTCAAGCGCGTATAGAGACTATCCTGACCACCACGCTCTACGGATGCAAAAGGTTTCGACAACTCAGCCGCAAAATATACGCGCTGATTCTTTGCCCAACCCTTTGAGAAGCGATAGCCGCACAAGGTGCTGTCAGAAGTAATTTCCACCTGTGCCTCCATCGTTTTGTCCCAGCAACCGCCGTTCTGGAGGTCGAACACAAGGGCTGCATCGCTCGCTGCAGGGAAGGTGTAACGATGATAACCCACGCGCTCCGTAGCCGTCACTTCGGCGGTGATGCCGTAACGCTTCAAGGGTACACTATAATACCCCGGAACGGCTACTTCCTTCGTGCGATCGGCTTCCGACCACATGCCGCTGGCGGGATTGTCGAGCGTGCCGCGTTCATACACCACCTCGCCCACTACGGGCATCACGGTTACGTCGAAAAGGTCGCCGATACCCGTTCCGCTAAGGTGTGTGTGCGAAAATCCGATGACCGACTGCTCGTCCTGATGGTAACCCGAGCACCAGTCCCACGTTTGCGTAATGCTGGTAGGACCTAATTGCACCATTCCGAAGGGCACGCTTGCACCAACAAACACGTGTCCGTGTCCGCCCGAACCTATCAAAGGATTGACGTACGATGTGAGCGGAGTTTCATTCTTGGGTCCGCAGGCAGCAAGCGCCATTGCGCTCGCGAGGAATATAGAAAGTTTTTTCATTAGGGTCGATTGCTAAGATTTAGATGAATGTTGCGCTTACGAAGGAGGTCTTCGTGGCTGATACGATAGTTGGACGTCTTCTTTCCGCCCACCTTTATCGTCTTGATATAGTCGGCATCCGGCGTTTTGCGCGATGCGGTGATGACGATGGTGCCCTGGGGCGTATCGATTTCAACGCGGTCGAAAACAGGGGTTGTCAGTGTGTAGTAGGGTTCGCCCGGACAATCGGGGTAGAAGCCCATCATTGAGAACACAGCCCATGCCGACATCGTGCCGGTGTCGTCGTTGCCGGGCAAACCGCCGGGTGTTGCCTGATAGTGCTTTTCGAGCAACCGCTTCACCTCGCGCTGCGTGCGCCATTCCTCGCCCTTGATTCGGCTGAACAGGTAGGGATAAACAATGTCGGGTTCGTTCGTTGGGTCGTAGTAGTCCTTATCGAAGACGTCCTGCAACTTCTGCACAAAGTTTTTCTTGCCACCCATCAAAGCGGTCAGTCCTTCTACGTCGTGGGGCGCAGCAAAAGTGTAGTTCCATGCCGAACCTTCGTGGAAGCCTGGGACGTTCTCAAAGTGCTTGCCAGTTGTGGGGTCGAAGTCGCCGAGGAATTCGCCATCCTTCGTAAGGGGGCGGAGTGTGCCGTGCTCTTTGCAATAGTAGCGACGATAGCTCACTGCTCGCTTCTTGAATTCTTCGCTGCGCGCCTTATCGCCGAGTGAATCAGCCAACTGTGCAATGGCATAGTCGGCAGCGCAATATTCCAGCGCATGCGACACGGAATTGTCGCCCGAAAGGTCGTTTGAGAAGAACCAAAGGGGAATGTATCCCTTTTCTACATAGGGGTCGAGGTCGGGTCGGATGGGATTCTTCGCACCCGGCGTAGTGGCAGACTTGAGCATTGCCTCGTAAGCCGTTTGAATGTCGAAGTCCCTCAATCCCTTAATCCAGCTATCTGCGATGACGATGGCAGCGGGGTCGCCTTCCATCGTGTAGGTTTCGCGACCGAAGAGTTCCCATCGGGGCAACCATCCCCACTCCTTATACATGCCTACCATAGAGCGGAGCATGTCGGTCTGGCGTTCGGGATAAACGAGCGTAAGCAGCTGGTGGAGATTGCGATAGGTGTCCCAAAGTGAGAACACCGAGTAGCGAGGATGCGCGCTGCGCCCTACTCCCGGATTTTCCATCATGGGATATTCGCCGTTCACGTCGCTCGTAAGGCTGGGATGAATCAGCGCATGGTAAAGCCCTGTGTAGAACACGGTGCGCTGTTCCTTCGTTCCACCTTCAACGCGGATGCGTCCTAAGTCGTCCGACCATTTTTGAGTAGCCTCAGCGAGGATTTGCTCGAAGTTCTTTCCCTTCTGTTCTGCATCGAGGTTCATGCGTGCATTCTCCATCGACACCATCGACACACCCATGCTCACTTCGATTTGCTCACCCTCTGCGAGGTCGTCGTAGCTAAAGTGGTAACCGATGTCGTTGCCCGCCATTTCGCGGTAGTAGTTTTCGTAGAGTTTATACGTTCCGTCGTCCGGACACCAGGCGCCTTCCACTCCTTGCAGCGTGGGCTGAAATTTCCAACAGCCGCTCTTTGAGGGCACTTTTGATACGCGCATCACGAAGTAGATGGGGAACACGGCTTGCGTTGTGTAGCAGAAGGTGCCCATCAACTTAAAGCCTTCGACCTCCGTTTCGCTCACGCGGCGCACCATAGCTCCGCATTCGTTCGTGAGGCCCTCACCGAGATTGAGCAGGATGTGGCCCTCGCCCTTCTTGAACGTGTAGCGTTCGCGCGACGAGCGCAGCGTGGCAGTGACTTCCGTCTTGATGCCATACTTTGTGAGCACACTGCTGTAGTAACCGGGGCGTGCCACTTCGTCGGTATAAGTAGAACCGTAGTTTTTATAATCCACATTGAGCGCACCGCTGGTGGGCATCACGAGCATTGACGAAACTTCGGGGCAACCTACTCCACTGAGCGCCACGTGGGCATAGCCCGTGAAGTACGAGTTTTCTGACGAATAGGGCGTTGACCACCATCGGCTGTCCTTATCGTGCTGATTCAGGTCGCTTCCCATCACGTTGAACGGCACAACCGCCATCATCCCGTTCGGAAGCAACGCTCCGGGGTTGGTTGTGCCGAAATTGGTTGTACCGATAAAAGGGTCAACACAATCTATAGGATTCTGCCCCTTACCCACGAGGGTAAAGAGCAGAAGCAGGGGGCATAAGAATATACGTTTCATTACTTTGATGCAGCATTAACTTTGTCCAATTCGCTCAGCGCATAGGCATAAGCACCCACAGAGATGGCCTGGCTGGCTCCCATGCGCGAGATGATGACACCCGTGCGCTTTTCGCAGTCGTAGGCAACATATTCGTTGTCTGTGCCGTACACCTTGATTTGTTCAACCTTGCCCTGTACGAACTTTTCAAAGTCGGCTGCGTCGTCGAGGTCGTAAACCTTGGGCTGGATGCGATTCACTGCGTCGCCCGAAAGCGTTTGCAGCTGTCCGCGCAACACGCCTAAAAGCGAGGGCATAATCCACTTCTTTGCGCCAATCACGCCACCGCCAATCACAACGATACCATCGACCAGCGTGAGCGCAGTCGAGATGGCATGGGCCACCACTTCGCCCATGCAACCGAAAGCCTTTTGCGCCGCAGCCTGATTGCCTTCCTTCACGCCGTCGGCTATCATGCAGATGTCCTTAGGAGTGAGTCCGTGGTCGGGCTGACCGATTTCTTCGCCATACACACGACACACGGCGCGGATGGAAGCGCCTTCTTCAATAATAATATTGGGGAGTGTGGGGTGCGCAAGGCAGAAGGTTTCCACACAACTGTTGTCGCCCAGATTGAGTTGGTTGTTGACCACAATACCTACGCCGAGGCCTGTGCCCAATGTGTAGCCCACCAAATTGCGAAACTGCTTGGGCGAACCCACTTCCTTCAAGCGCTGATTGATTTCGGGGAGCACGCCGCAGAGCGCTTCGCCATACGTAAAGAGGTCGCCGTCATTATTAATATATACGGGCACACCAAACTTCTTTGAGAGGAACGGACCGAGCGCCACGCCATCGCGGAACGAGGGGAAGTTGGGCAAATAACCACCGATGATGCCGTTGGGATAGTCGGCAGGACCGGGGAAGGCGAAGCTAATCGCCACGGGCTTTTCTTCGAGCTGGTCGAACACATACTGGAATCCGCGCACCATCTCCTGTAAGCAGAGGTCGAGGTCGTGGGCCTGCGAAGGAATTGTGAGGGGTTCGATGATAAATTGGTTGGCACGCATTGCGCCAAATACGAGGTTTGTACCGCCGGCGTCGAGCGTCGCTACTATGCGTTGGTCTTTACTGTACATCTTGAGCAAATTTTTTAATGATTTCTATGGTTGTTGTGTCACAATCGAAAACGGAGTACCAGCCTTGTGGTTCGTGAGGGGGATCGCAAAGGTAGTCGTCGCCAGCGCTCCACACTTCGGTGTTGGGGCGTCCGCTGCCAGCCCAGCCCCAGAAGTTACAGCCTGCAATAGGTCCTTGTTGGTCGATGCTTTGCTTCACCTGGCTAAAGATATATTCGTAGAATTTGTCGCGACTGTCAACGGGGAGACTCAAATCGCAAAGGTTGCCCTGACGGCAGTAGCCAAATTCTTCAATTACCATGGGCTTGTTGATGCGCTTGCTGAGTTCCACGTTCATAGCAATGTATTCGCCCGATTTTTCGCAGGCCGCATCAATGTCTTCGTCGGGCGAAGTGCGCTTAGCCCAGCCCCAGTTGAGCGGCCAGATGTGCACCGTGAGGTAATCGATGTTCTTGTCGGCATGAATGAGTTCGCAGAGTTCCACATCGCCTGCGCAGCCGATGATACCTTCGCTACCCGTAGAAATCAGGTGGTTGGGGTCGATGTTCTTGATGATGGCAGCGGTTTCAATCACCCACTTCTTGAACTGCTCCTTGGTGTCCTTCGCAAAGGGGCGCGGTTCGTTGCAGAGTTGCCAGGACATAATCGAGGGTTCGTCCTTATAAGCGCGTCCGGTCACGGTATTCGTGCGCGAAACAATTTTGCGCACAAAGTCGTAGTACATGTCCTGCGCACGCTGTTCGCGGAAGAAGTCGGCTGAATACTTCACGTAGTCGTTATATCCCTCGCCGGCAGCATTGGGCGAATCGCCGTAGCCACACTCGCGCAGATAGAAGCCGAAACCGCCGCTCCAGTCCCACGAGTTGGTGAGGTAAATGACAGCTGTGAGGTCGCGTTTCTCCATTTCAGCGAGGGCGAAGTCGAGACCCTGGAGGAGGGTATCATTGAGTACGCCGGGCGTGGGCTGAAGATAGGGTTTCACAGAGTTGGCGTGGCAGCTGCCGGCTTCAGGACCTACAAGGATGCGCAGGTTGCGCAGTCCGAGTTCCTTGAAAGTGTCCAATTCTTTCATGAGGCGCTCGCGATCGCCACCCTCGCCCTCAGAGCCGAGAATGGGTGCGTACCAAAAGTTAGTACCGATAAAGCGGTAGGGCTGACCGTCCTTTATGAAGTTCACACCTTCTGTCGTGACGAAAGGCGAAACCTCCTCCTTCGGTTCGTTGCAACCGGCAAACAACAAGGCGCCGAGCACGCATGCGCCGGCTAATAAACGCTTGATTCTTAAGTTCATCATAAGCATGGATAAAAACATTGTTTTCTATTTTCAAAAGGCAGCTTTACAACGTACTGCCATTCCTTGCAAAAATACAGTTTTCTTGTGGTAATGCAAAATTAATCCCCAATATTTAGCAATTTGACTCAATTTAGTGGACGAGTAAACAAGTAAACGAGTAAACAAGTAAACAAGATGGTTTGAATTGAACGCTGAAATGTACGCTGGCATGCATTCCGCAGGGCAACCTTATAACCTTAAAACCTTACAACCTCATAACCTTAACTAATAACCTCAAAACCTTAAAACCTCACCCCACAAACATATTCCACTTTTATGCACAAAATATTCCGATTTTTTCAGTGCAAAAATTTAACACCTGTTAACACTCGCCCAAAAAGTAAAAAAGTTTAAAGCTTTAACTTCTGTTAAGAAAAACTAAGGAAGTTTAACGGATTTTTTCGGAAAATCGAGGAAAAATTTCCTTCTTCAAAAGAAAAAAGTTTTTCTTCAAAGGAAAAAATTCCTACTTCAAAGGAAGAAATTCCTTCTTCAAAGGAAGTTTTCAGGAGAAAGGTCACAAAAAAAAGGAGGGCAAGGGTGCCCTCCTATATCGTAGTGCAAATATACAACAGA
>JAZQXH010000051.1:0-20449 GCA_045632745.1 Alloprevotella sp. | reverse complement strand
ACAGCGCAAATTTTTCCTTCTTCAAAAGAAAAAAGTTTTTCTTCAAAGGAAAAATTTCCTACTTCAAAGGAAAAAAATCCTTCTTCAAAGGAAGTTTTCAGGAGGAAGGTCACAAAAAAAGGAGGGCAGCGATGCCCTCCTTAATCTTTATGCAAATATACATCATTTTTCGGCGATCTCCAAATCTGCATTTCGCGACATTTTTACAAAAGTTAACAGTTTTGCACCCTCTTTTGCTATTTCTGAACTTACAAAAAAGATGGTTTTTGCGACCTCATTTTTTGCGCCAAAAATCGAAATGCACGAAAACAATCAAGCGAAAAATTACGGAATAGTATATTACGAGATGAGATTGTGGGAGTTGGGAGTACTGCGTCAACTGCCATCCGGATGGTGCGAGCAATGCTCGCGAAAGTCTGTGAAAGTCTGAGTTGTCTGTGTGAAAAAAGTTTCGCTGTGCATTTCGTAATAGCGAATACTATACTGTGCGTAGAGACGTCCCAGTGGGGCGTCTGTCAATCAATTACAAACCCCTATGGTACAATGCTTTTGCTCTTTCAGAGCGAAAGTTCAATCGTGCATATACCCAGGGCTGGGAGCTTATTGGTCTTTCAGACCGTCGCCTCTGAAAGTTTATCGGACACCAATCATTACAATAATAAAAAAAGGAGACTTGGTACGATTGACGTTTTTCGTACCAAGTCTCTTTTTGATTTTTTTATGTCACACGAGGTATCCTTCCTTAGTCCTTGATTTTTCGTATCAGCGTGAGTCCGTCTCTCAGGGGGATGATGAATTTCTCTACGCGAGGGTCTGTGGCTACGAGGTCGTTGAAGTCGCAGATGCCGCGCGTTTGGGGGTCGTTGGCGTAGGTGGGGTCTATGACGTGGCCGTCCCAAAGGGTGTTGTCGGCAAGGATGTAGCCGCCCACGCGCAGATGGCGCATGATGAGGTGGTAATAGTCAACGTAGGTGCGCTTATTGGCATCGATGAATGCAAGGTCGATGGTGAGATTCATCGGCGGCAGAAGTTCGAAGATGTCGCCGATAATCATATCGATTTTGGGCGGAAAAGGGGAGTTTTCGAACCAGGGACGTGTGAAGTCCTCCTGCTCGTCGTTGATTTCAAATGTATAAATATGTCCGTCGGCTTCCATGCCCTGTGCCATGCAGAGGGCGGAGTAGCCCGAGTAGGTGCCGATTTCGACGACCGTACGGGGGCGTATGAGTTGCGTGAGCATCTTTAGCAATACGCCTTGCGCGTGTCCAGACGCCATGCGCGGACGAATGAGCTGCGTGTTCGTGGCGCGGTAGAGCTTATATAAATAGGGATGCTCAGGGGTGATATGTTCTTGTATGTAAGTGTCGAGCATATTTAAATTGTTATAGCTGCAACAGCGAGGCGGTAGGAGTCGAGACCAAAACCTGCGATGACCCCACGGCATACGGGGGCAATCATGGAGGTGTGGCGGAAAGATTCGCGAGCGTGGACGTTAGAGATGTGAACCTCGACAACGGGGAAGGGGAGCGAGGCGATGCAGTCGCGCAAGGCGATGGAGGTGTGTGTATAGGCGCCGGCGTTGAACACAACGCCATCTGTGCCCTCATCGGCTGCTTGCTGAAGGCGGTCGATGAGCACACCTTCAATGTTGCTCTGGAAGTAGTCGAGCTGGATGTTTGGGAAGGCGCTTTTTAGCTGCTGCATGCATTCGTCCATGGTGCCTGTGCCGTAAACGGAGGGTTCGCGTGTGCCAAGGCGGTTGAGGTTAGGACCGTTGAGAATAAGTATTTTCATCGAGGGGGAGAGTTAAAGCAGACGGCGTGTGAGGTAGCGCACAGGCCACCAAATACTGATGCTGCTGATGATGAATACGGTGAATAGAATTGCGAGAATGTCGGGGTATTCGATACCAACGGGGTAAGCGTCGAGCAGGAAGGTGCCGTCGCCGTTGCCAAACTTGAGCCAACCGAATTGTTGCTGACTGAGGCAGAGCAGCAATCCTGCGATGCTTCCGATGACGGCGCCGATAAGCGCAATGAGGCAGCCTTCGAGGAGGAATATCTTATGAATCATGCCCGGAGTGGCGCCGAGGTTGTGGAGTGTGTTCATGTCGGCGCGCTTTTCGATGATGAGCATTGAGAGGCTGCCCACAATGTTGAACGTACCTACGAAGAGAATGAACGTCAGGAAGAGGTATGCCATCAATTTCTCAATGTTCATTACGTTGTAGATGTCGGCTTGCTGTTCCAGTCGGTTCTGAATCTTGAAGCTCGAACCAGCCAACTTAGTGAGTTCGCGCTGCACAGTGGAGAGCGAGGTGCCCTCCTTCAGTCGGAGCTCGAGCGAGGTGATTTTACCTTGCTGGTCGAAGAGGCTTTGTGTAAAGTCGATGTGCGTGAGGAAGTAGTTGTTGTCGTACTTTTCCTGATTTACGACGAACGCTTGGCTTCCTGATACGAGGTAGTCCACGTTGAAACTCTCGGCAGGGTTAGCGATGTTGATACGCTCGCCCTTCTTTGGAGCGCACATTTGCAACACGCCATAGTCAACGGTGCCGGCAATGTAGTTGATAAGCGCAAGTCCCGGTACGCCGTAGTACACACTGTCGCCCACGAGTTGCAGACTGTCGCCGGCGCCTCGGAGGATGCTGTTGATGTGGGTGGTCTGTGTGTAATTGTCGTCCACACCCTTGAGCGTAACGATGAGGGGATGGCCCTCGAAGAGGATGAGGGCATGCTCTTCGAGTACGTTGGTGGCAGAGGCTACGCCTTCATGCTGCTTGAGCAGAAGCAGGATGCTGTCGTTTTCGGCAACGAATTTTCCAACGGTAGGTGTTACTTTAAGTTCGGGGTCGAAAGTTGTGTAAAGACTCTCTACGACGTTGCGAAATCCGTTGAATACCGACATTGTGCAGACCATTGCCATCGTAGCCAAAGCGATGCCGCCCATGGAGAGGGCGGAAATGATGTTGATGGCGTTGTGGCTTTTCTTTGAGATAAGATAGCGCAATGCTATTTTCAGAGATAGTGACAAGGCTGTGTGCTTTTTAAGAAAGAGGATGCTACTTGGCGAGGAGTTCGTCGATGTGTTCGATATAGTCGAGCGAGTCGTCTACGAAGAACTTGAGTTCGGGAATGATGCGCAACTGATGGCGCACACGGTTGCCCAATTCGAAGCGCACCTGCTTTGTGTTGTTGTTGATGTTGGCGATGATTTCAGCGCTGCGCTCAGAGGGGAAGATGCTGAGATATACGCGGCAGATGCTCATGTCGGGAGAGATGCGCACTGCGCTTACCGATACGAGGACACCAGGCATCGCCTTTGTTTGTTGCTGAAAAATGTCGCAAAGTTCTTTTTGAATAAGTCGTGCTATTTTTTGTTGGCGTGTAGATTCCATAAATTTTGAGGTTTGAGGTTTTGAGGTTTTGAGGTTATAAGGCTGTGCAGCGTGCAAGCAAGCGCTCGAGTCTGACCATCTCGTCTACTCGTTTACTTGTCTACTCGTTTACTAAAAAACAATTATGCTTGTACACTTACTGCGAGTGCATACATTTTGATTTGCTTAATCATGGCGAGCAAACCGTTGGAGCGTGTGGGCGAGAGGTGCTCGGTGAGTCCTACTTTTTCGATGAAGTAGAGGTCGGCGTTGAGAATGTCGCTTGCGGGTTGGTCGTTGACAACGCGCAGCAGCAGACTTACGATGCCCTTTACGATGAGTGCGTCGCTCTCAGCGCGGAAGTGGAGTTTGTCGTCCTGCTGCTCGCAAACGAGCCACACGCGGCTTTGGCAACCGTCAATAAGGTTTTTGTCCACCTTGTCGGCTTCGGGCAGCGGTGTTTGTTCTTCGCCCAAGTCGATGAGCAGTTGGTAGCGGTCCATCCAATCTTCGAGTTCGATAAACTCTTCGATGACTTCGTCTTGTATTTCGTTAATCGTCATAGTTTTCAATAGTTACTTTTGTTCGATAAGTATTTGCTTTACGGTCTGTCCTACGGCAGCGAGCGTTTCTTTAGAGATATTGGCAGGTGTGTCGTCGATGGTGTGCCATGTCTTGCCAAAAGAGGAACGTTCGTCGTTGACATACGGAATGATGTCGGCGCAGGGAATGCCGAGGATTTCGTTGACAGCAACGTGGTCGTCGGTAGCCCATCCGCCGTTCTTTTGCGGAAAGAGTTGTTTGTGACCCAGGCGTGCTGCGGTGCTCCAAATGCGTGCTACGATGGGGCGTGCGAGGCGCAGCGAATAGCCTTCGTAGCAGAAGCGGGCATCTGTTCCGCCCACCATGTCGAGCAGGATGCCGAATTGGGCTTTGTAACCTTGCTTTTTTGCTTCGGCTGCCCAGTAGCGCGAACCTAAGCACCAGTCTGTGCCGTCGGTGGGTGCTTTGGCTTCGTCCCAATAGGGCGCTCCGCGGTCTTCGGCATCGAAGCATACGAAGTCAACGCCCAAATCCTGGGGGAAATCTTTGCTCAAGCGTGCCAGTTCGAGTAGCACCGCTACTCCGCTGGCACCATCGTTAGCACCCATTACGGGTTGGCGGTGGTTGGCAGGATTGGGGTCGTTGTCAGCCCAGGGGCGTGTGTCCCAATGTGCGCAGAGCAATATGCGCTTTGCGGCTTCGGGGTTGTGCGAGGCGGTGATGTTGCGCACGTTGAGCATTGTGCCGTCCCACGATGCGAGGTTTGCTCTTTGTTCAACAACCTGGAGTCCGAAACGCTTGAATTTCTCTACCAAATAGTCGCCGCAGGCGCGGTGAGCGTCGCTGTTGGGAACGCGAGCGCCAAAGTTGCACTGCGCTTCGATATAGGCAAAGGCAGAGTCGGCGCTGAAAGCAGGTGCGGTAACAGTGGAATTGCTTGCAGTAGGTGTGGCAGTCTGCTTGGGAGCAGAAGGTTGGCACGAAGTAAGTGCAACGGCTGTCAGAATATAAAATAAGAGTTTGTTCATAGCGGATGTTTAGTGTTGAGAAGAGAGCACGCGAAGGAAGTTGCCTCCCCAAAGTTTTTGTAGGTCTTCGTCGGAAAGTCCGGCAGCCTGCAAGTGGCGCGTCAGGTTGATGAGTTCGGCAGCCGAAGCCAATCCCTTTACACCTCCGTCACCATCGAAGTCCGAACCGATGCCAACGTGGTCGATACCGGCTACGCTAATCATGTGAAGAATGTGGGCTACGGCATCGAGAATCGTGGCTTCGTCCCCTTCGCGAAGGAATCCTTCGTAGAAAGTGGCTTGTGCTACGCCCCCGTTCTTGGCGATCGCACGAAGTTGGTCGTCGGTGAGGTTGCGCGCATGGTTGCACAGCGCTTTGCTTGAGGAGTGCGTGCAGGCTACGGGATATTTGCTGAGTTGCAACACGTCGTAGAAGGTCTTTTCGCTGGCGTGGCTCAAGTCGATAAGCATGCCAACGCGGTTCATTTCCTTCACAACTTCTTTGCCAAAGGGGCTAAGTCCGTTGTGTTCGCACTGCGAGCGTCGGGCAGAGTCGCAAATATCGTTGTCGCCGTTGTGGCAGAGCGTCATGTAGGCAACGCCGGCTGCTTTGTAGCGTGCAATGTTAGTGAGGTCTTTACCGATGGCATATCCGTTTTCGATGCCGAGCACTACTGATTTCGTATCGTTGAACTTGTTGCGATAAAGGTCTTCGGGCGTTTGAGCGAGCGCAAAGTCCGGCGTTTGTCCTACCATAGAGCGTATGGCGTCAAGGATGCTGTCGGCTTTGTGTGTAGCGTTTTTCAGACTTTCGTCGTCGCGCCCTTGCTGTTCAAGATATGCTACCATAAATACGGCGTCCAGATGGCCATCGCGCATTTTGTGTGCATCAACGAGGAGGTTGGCATCTCTGTGGGCAAAGTTTACATTTTTGCTGAATTGCATTGGCGTGTCGCAGTGCGAGTCGAGCGTGAGCACCTTGCTGTGAAGTCGTTTGGCATTGCGAAAACTTTGCGCTTGCTCCACGAAATCTTTGAACAGCGGCATCATACATTTGTTGTCCGCAAGGATAAAGCATTCGGGATGCCATTGCACACCCATGATGCTTTTGAACTCCGTGCTCTCCACGGCTTCGATGACGCCGTCGGGCGCAGTTGCTACGACGCGGAGACGCGGTCCGGCAGCGGCTACCGCCTGGTGGTGGAAGGAGTTGACGCAAAGTTGCTCTCCAAAGAGGGAGCAGAGTTTGCTATCGGGCAGGATATTCACCGTGTGCGAGGCTACTTCGCGCGGCATTTGCTGCGAGTGCTTGATGAGAGGAGCGTCGGGCATGCATGTCCGTATGTCCTGGTGCAACTGTCCGTCCAGAGCGGCAACGATGATTTGTAGTCCGCGGCAGATGCCGAGCATGGGGATTTGCTTGTCGTAGGCAAGTTGTGCCAAGAGTAGTTCGTGCTCATCGCGGAGCGGATTCACACTGCCCAATGCTGGCAAAGGTTCTTCGCCCAAGAGCAGCGGGTTGATGTCGCCTCCGCCCGAGAAGAGTATGCCGTCGAGTCCGTCAAGCGAAAGCATGATTTGCTCAGCGTTTGTTGTTGGAGGAAGCGCGATTGCTACACCGCCGGCTGCTTCAATACTGCGAAAGTAGCCTTCCGCGAGTTCCAACCCTTTTTCGCCGAAGTTTCCCGTAATTCCAATGACGGGTGCATTGACGCTACGGTATGTTTGCGTAATGAGTGTTTGATATGAAGTGAGCATGGTAAGTTTAGGTTGTGAGGTTTTAAGGTCGCTTCGCTTGTGAGGTTATGAGGTCGCTTCGCTTGCGAGGTTACGAGATTGCTTTGCTTGTGAGGTGATGAGGTTGCTTCGCTTATTGACTAAAGGTAGAAGTTTTGCCTTTTTAAAAGTCTTATAATGGAAAGACTTCTTATCCGGATGGTCCTTAAAACCTTAAAACCTTAAAACCTCAAGACCTCAATTTCTCACTTATAATCTGTTCGTTTGGGGTTCTTGGGAAACCACCCTTTCCTTACGCGCTCAGCTTGTTCGAACAATTCCTTGATGCTCCAGAGCGAAGAAAAGCCGATGATGCCAACGATGCTACTGACAATTACGTTGGAAATAAACAGTGCTCCCACGGCGCAAGCAATTCCTGCAAGCAGAAAAGCCCACCAATAACGTGTGCCGGTGTAGTATTCTGTTTTGATAACGATGGGGTGAAACAGTCCGATGGCAAGAAAGGTGCTCAGCCCAATGATGATACCTTCAAAGTACATGAATTCGTTTTTTTGTGTTGAAAAACTGTGTGCTTAATTCTCCTCGTTGTGGATGGGAATGATGCGCGAAATGCTTTGGTCGAGCGAGATAAGGGTTTCGGTCGAGATGACGCCCTCAATCTCTTGAATCTGATTGTTGAGTTGGCGCATGAGGTGCTCGTTGTCGATGGAGTATAGTTTGATGAGCATCGTGTAGGGACCTGTCGTGAAGTGGCATTCAACGATTTCGGGGATTTCCATCAACCTGTCTGAAACGCCCTTATACATTGACCCGCGTTCGAGCTTGATTCCCACGTAAGTACAAGTTTTGTAACCTAAATATTTGGGGTTGACATAGTAACCCGACCCCTGAATCACGCCCGAGTCTATCAGTCTTTGGAATCGTTGGCTTGCCGCAGCGCGCGAAATTCCGCATGCTTCGGCTAAGTCTTTGATAGCAATGCGTGCATCATCCGAAACAATGCTGAGGATTTTCTTGTCGAGTTTATCTATTTTCACCATGATGAGCTGCTATGTTTGTTTAGTTTTTGTCGTTGTAATAAGAATAGCAAATGTACGTATTTATTTTGCAATGTGTGTGAAAAATTCAAACTTATTGTGTGAAAAATGCGAATTCTTCGTCGTTGGTTGTTATATGGGAAAGCACCCTCCTCTGTTTCGACACGAGGAAGGTGCTTTTATTTTCAGGTTGTTTTATTAGAAGAACATTGACTTTGCAATGAGCATGCCGTAGCCCAAAGCCATACCTACAATACCCACGATTACGCCTACGCGGACCATGTGCTTTTGTTCAACAAGCCCTGTTGAGTGAGCCAATGCGTTGGGAGGAGTAGAGATGGGCAAGCACATAGCGAACGATGCTGCCATAGCTACGCCGATGAGCAATGTCTGCGAACCACCAATAGCTTCGAGTTCGGGCGAAGCCTCTGCCACAACCGCAAGGATGGGGATCAGTAATGCTGCAGTCGCCGTGTTGCTAATGAAATTGGAGAGTCCCCAGCACAAGAGGCCGGCTACGACGAGCAACGCGATGGGGTTGAGTTCGCCGAAGGGGATGTTTTCGATAAGTACCTTTGCAAGACCTGTTTTCTGCAAAGCCAAACCGAGTGCAAAGCCACCCGCTACCATCCAGAGTACAGACCAGTTGATTTCTTCAAGGTCGCGACGGCTGATAATGCCTGTCGTACAGAATACCAGGATGGGGAGCATCGCTACAGCGTTTGCGCTGATGCCTGTATGGTCTTTACCCAAGCACCAAAGCCCGATGGTTGCAAGGAACGTGACGTTCACTACGAAGGGCTGCCAGCCTTTCTGTGTTTCGCCTTCAATCTTGAGTACAATTTCTTTTTGCTTGAGGGGGAACATCACGCGGAGCAATATCCAGCAAAGGAAGAGAATGAGGAACACGAAGGGAATCATCATCATCATCCATTCGTTGAAACCAACATCGAGGTAACCCATTGCGATGGCGTTGGGAGGTGTGCCAATAGGCGTACCCATACCGCCGATGTTTGCGCCGATGGGAATTGCGAGCGCCAACGCCATGCGTTCCTTACCCGTGTCAGGGAGTGTCTTGAGTACAGGAGTGAGGAATGCCAGCATCATGGCTGCAGTAGCCGTGTTACTAACGAACATAGAGAAGACTGCTGTGATGAGCAAGAAGCCGAGGAGCACCATTTCGCTACGTTTGCCGAAGGGAATGAGCAGTGTGCGAGCGAGGCGCACGTCGAGTCCTGTTTTTGTTGCAGCGATTGCCAGCATAAATCCGCCCAAGAAGAGCATGATTACGGGGTCGGCAAAGGTTGCCATGACGTCCTTAGAGTTGAGCAGTGTGCCGAGTTTTTCGGGTGCGATGCCGTCAGTGAAAGTGAAGAATGCATCGTTCGACATCGTGAAGATACATGCCGAGATGATGGCTACCGACGTACACCATGAGGGGATAACTTCGAGCAACCACATCATTGTGGCAAAGGCGAAGAGCGCAATGGTGCGCTGCTGCACTACGGTCAATTCGGGAATGCCAAACTTTTCGATGGGCATGTTCCAAAGTACGAGAGTAACGATAAGCGTAGCGATGAGGCCGGCTGTGTGTTTGGGCCAAGCGTTCGAGCGCTTATTTTGCTTTGTTACTTGCAGGTTTTCGAGAAAATGAAAGCCTTGAAAGATTTTAAACATTGTGTAATTAGTTTTTGGTTTAAGAAAATTGGTTGCAAACTTAGTGATTAAAATCCACACTCAAAAGTGTTGCACCCACTTTTTTATAAATATGAGAGGTGGAAGTGGCAATTCTGTCAATTTAGAGCGGTGGAAGTCACTATTTTTGCTTATCCTCGACCTTTTCCGTTGCCGAAAAGTCCGCTCAAAGTTTTTGAAACAGAGGGGGTCGTGGCTTTTTCCTCCGCAGTCTTTGCTTTATTGAGTTCGGGATAGGCAATGCGGGTGTGGTAAGCCGTTTTGAGGCTTTCGATAAGCGTGGCTTTGGCGGTTTCGATGTCGCGGAAGGTGATGGGGCAGTTGTTGAAGCAGCCTTCTTTGAGTTGTGTATCAATGATTTTGTTCACCAGTCCCGAGATGCTCTCTTCAGTATATTCCTTCAAACTGCGCGAAGCCGCTTCTACCGAGTCGCACATCATCAGCACGGCTTGTTCTGCCGTTTGTGGGTTCGGACCGGGGTAAGTGAAGATTTCGGGGTCAAAGTTTTCTTCGGGGTGCTTGTTTTGCCATTGGATGGCGAAGTACTTTGCCATGCCGAGTCCGTGGTGGGTGAGGATGAATTCCTTGATTTCGCGTGGCAGGTTGTATTCGTTGGCGAGTTTGATGCCGTTCGTCACGTGTCCGATGATGATGCGGGCGCTGTCTTCCTCGTTGAGCGAGCCGTGGGGGTTCACGCTCTTCTGGTTTTCGGTGAAGAACACGGGGTTGCCGAGTTTTCCGATGTCATGGTAGAGCCCACCAGCACGTGCAAGCAGCGGCTTTGCTCCGATTTTGCGTGCCACTTCGGCTGCGAGGTTGCCCACCTGGATAGAGTGGTTGAAGGTGCCTTGTGCTTCCTTCGACATGCGCCCGAGCAGTCCGTCGTTGAAGTTCATCAGCTCAATGAGCGTCACGCTCGACGTAAAGCCAAAGATGCGTTCGATGAAGTACATGATGGGGTAGCCCAGCAGCAGGAGTCCGCCGTTGATGGCAAGGTGAATGTAGCGCGAATAGTCTTGCTTCCAGATTTCATCGAGATGGCTGATAAACAGTCCGTGTATCAGGTCGTAACTGAGACACACAGCCCAACCTACGAGGATGTTGAAGCAAGCCACGCGCACAATTTGCGAGCGGGCAGTGAGTTCCTTCAGCGTGTAGATGGTGTTGAAACTCATGAACAGTTGCACGAGCATGAACTCGTAGGGATTGTTTGCCACGAACGATGTCGGTGTTGTCACGATGATAGCAGCCACGAGCGCTGTGCGGCTATCCATAAATATGCGCACAAACATGGGCACTATGGCAAAGGGCACTACGTAGAGGCTCACGTCCGTGTGGCTCTTCAGCAGAAATCCGATGATGGGAAACAGCGTGATGAGCGCCAGCACGAGTCCAATGGAGTTGGAGCGCAGCAGGTAGTCGCGGCGGAACAGGTAGATGTAGAGAAACATCGTGCCTACCGACATCAACACCAGGATGAACTGTCCGCTCAGTATCCACCAGAATGTGTTGGCCTCGCCGCGTCGGCGCTCCATTTCGGCTTTCAGCGAATTGAGGATGCTCGCTTTTTCAGCGGTCACAATGTCGCCCTGATTGATAATGCTTTGGCCAGCCTGTACTAGTCCTACGAATTGTCCTACAGAGTTGAAGGCAGCCTGGAGTTCGGCTGCGTTCTTGACGGAATCGTTCTTGAGGTTTGGTTGCAGATAGGCGTTGAGATTGCAGTTGCTGAGTTCGCCCTCAAAGCGGTGGAGCGAGTCGGCATTGAGGATTTGTTCGTAAGCAGTGCGTGTGGAGTGCAGGTGCTGCATTGGCACATGGCGCGCCTGCTGATTGTGAACGATGCGCACTCCGAGTGGTGCCTGCTTCAGCAGGGTGGCGTGTTCTACCGGTGTTACGATGCCTTCGTTGTATGCTGCCTGAAGTCGCTCCTTTGCAAATTTAAAGCACTGCAGTCCTACGCCCTTGAACTGCTGGTTGTGATAGTCGCGCTCAAAGGCTGCCAACTGTGTTGCCGCCACTTCGGGCAACTGCTGATAATAGGGCATAAAGGAGCGCGTAATGCTGTCGCGCAGATGGTGTTGCTCCTGCTCCGTGCGCAACACGGGGAAGTCGTACTCGGCGATGAGCGAGGAGTAGCGCCAGGGCTTGTCCTGCTGATAGTCGTAGGTGAAACTCGAACTGTTGCGCGGCATGAAGTAGAGCAATAGTGCGATGCACACGGTGAGGTAGAGTATCACTAAGAAAATGGTCGTTTTGCTCAGTCGGATAATAGATGATTTTCCCATATACGTTGATGAAAAAGGTTGCTGCTCACTTTTGTTTTGAGTGGTGGCAGTTGCAAAATGCAAGGCAAATGTACGGAATAAAAAAAAATCGTTTGCTAAAAGGCGTCTCTTTTTTAGAAAACTGCCTTAAATTTTGTCCTTTTTTAACGAGTAGAGTAATTTTGCATAGATTTTTTAAGACCCTATTATTCAGAATTTCGTATGCAAGACATTCGTAACATTGCTATCATAGCCCATGTTGACCATGGAAAGACTACGCTCGTCGACAAGATGCTCCTTGCTGGCAACCTTTTTCGCAGTAATCAGAACTCGGGCGACCTTATGCTCGACAACAACGACCTTGAGCGCGAAAGAGGCATCACCATCCTGTCGAAGAATGTTTCTATCAACTACAATGGCACAAAGATTAACATTATCGACACGCCGGGTCACTCCGACTTTGGGGGCGAGGTAGAGCGCGTGCTCAACATGGCGGATGGTTGCATACTCCTGGTAGATGCCTTCGAAGGACCGATGCCACAGACGCGCTTCGTGTTGCAGAAGGCACTCGAAATCGGACTCAAACCCCTGGTGGTGGTCAACAAGGTGGACAAGCCCAACTGCCGCCCCGAGGAAGTTTACGAAATGGTGTTCGACCTGATGTGCGACCTCAATGCTACGGAGGAACAGCTCGACTTCACCGTGGTTTACGGTTCGGCGAAGAACAACTGGATGGGTCCCGACTATGCTACGCCCACTGATTCTATAAATTATCTGCTTGATAAGATCGTGGAAATCATCCCTGCGCCCGAACGCCACGAGGGCACACCGCAGATGCTCATCACCTCGCTCGACTATTCTAACTACACAGGGCGCATTGCCATCGGTCGTGTGCACCGCGGTTCGATTCGCGAGGGCATGAATGTTACGATAGCCCACCGCGACGGTACTTTCGAAAAGACAAAAATCAAGGAAGTACATACTTTCGAGGGGATGGGACGCGTGCGTACGACCGAAGTCTTCAGCGGTGACATTTGTGCTGTCGTAGGGCTCGAACGTTTCGATATTGGCGACACAATCTGCGTTTTCGAAAATCCCGAACCACTGCCTCCCATTGCCATTGACGAACCTACCATGTCGATGCTCTTCACTATCAACAACTCGCCTTTCTTCGGCAAGGAAGGTAAGTATTGCACATCGCGCCACATTGGCGAACGCCTCGAAAAGGAACTCGAAAAGGACCTGGCGCTGCGTGTGAGCAAGACGGAAGGCGCCGATGCATGGGTAGTGAGCGGACGCGGAGTGCTCCATCTCTCGGTGCTGATCGAAACCATGCGCCGCGAGGGCTACGAACTTCAGGTGGGGCAGCCACAAGTAATCTATAAGGACATCGATGGCGAGCGCCACGAACCCATCGAAGAACTCACCATCAATGTGCCGGAAGAGTTTTCCTCAAAAATGATTGATATGGTGACACGCCGAAAGGGCGACGTTACTTCAATGCTTACCATTGGCGACCGCATCGACATAGAATTCAACATCCCTTCGCGCGGCATCATCGGTCTGCGTACGAATGTGCTCACAGCGTCGCAGGGCGAAGCGATTATGGCACACCGATTCAAGGAATACCAACCCTATCGTGGCGACATCGTTCGCCGCCAGAATGGTTCGATGATAGCGCTCGAAACTGGTACCGCCTTTGCTTATGCCATCGACCACTTGCAGGACCGCGGCAAGTTCTTCATCTCTCCGCAGGACGAAGTCTATGCAGGTCAGGTAGTGGGCGAACATATCCACGACAACGACCTCGTTATTAACGTGACGAAGGCTAAGCAACTCACCAATATGCGTGCTTCGGGTGCCGATGACAAGGCGCGTATCATTCCTCCCACCATCTTCTCGCTCGAAGAGTCGCTTGAATATATCAAGGAGGACGAATACCTCGAAGTGACACCTAAGTCTATGCGCATGCGTAAGGTCATCCTCGACCACACAGCGCGCAAACGTTCAACGCGTGAATAATGTTTTAATTCATAAAGTCTATATACAGCGAACCCCAGGAGTCCTTAAAGAAGACTTCTGGGGTTCGTTTTGCTATATCCTTTAAAGGATGATTATTCACTTTGGTATTGATTGAGAATGATGCTTACGATTGTCGAAACATCTACAACGTTTATTTTTCCATCATTATTGACATCAGCTACCTTAGAGTATTCACTCTTTAGCAATAAGCTGACTACGGTTGAAACGTCTACAACATTAATATTACCATCATCATTGACATCACCTCTGGCCGTAAGCACATCTTCAATAAAGAAGAACTCCTTCCACTGGTCTGCCTGCTGATACGCAGCAATGCAATCTCCAGGCACTTGCAAGACGCAATCCCACTTGTTGATATCGTCCAAAGCGTTGGTACCACAAACAGGAGGCACTTCGGCATAACTAATCAACTTTTTGAGGTTTACGCAGCCAGAGAATGCTTTCTGACCAATCGTTTCTATGCTGTTACCAAACTCTACAGAAGTCAAACTTGAGCATTTATAGAAAGCAGAATTACCTATGCTTGTTACGCTGTCAGGAATCTCTACAGAAGTCAAACTTGAGCAATCTCTGAAAGCATCATCCCCTATCTTATATACTTGGCCATTATAAGATTCAGGTAAAGTCAAATTAAGTTCATCACTCAAATGACCTGTAAGAACATTTTCACCATTTATTTCATCAAAATAAAATCCATTTACATTTTCACCGGAGAGCACTCTGTAAGCATAATAGGCTACATAACCGTAATCTGATGAACCCTTCGTGATACGCAAGTTGGAATGATTTATCACGGTTCTTAATTTTGAGCAATCATAGAAAGCATCAGTACCTATGCTTGTCACACTGTTACCAATCTCTACAGAAGTCAAACTTGAGCAATGAATGAAAGCAAAATCACCTATGCTTGTTACGCTGTTGGCAATAGTGACAGAAGTCAAACTTGAGCAACCACAGAAAGCATATTCACCTATGCTGGTCACGCTGTTTGGAAACTCTACAGAAGTCAATCTTGAGCAATAATAGAAAGCATAATTATCTATGCTGGTCACGCTGTTACCAATCTCTACAGAAGTCAAACTTGAGCAACCAGAGAAAGCCCAAAAACCTATGCTTGTCACGCTGTTACCAATCTCTACAGAAGTCAAACTTGAGCAATTCTCGAAAGCAGCAGAACCGATGCGGGTCACGCTATAAGTATTCCCATTATAAGTTACCGATTCTGGGATTTTGATGTCTCCTGAATATTCATTAGAATAAGAATATTCAAAATTCCCCCGATAAGTCACCGCTACCGTCTTATCCGCCTGCGAAGTAATGTTGTAATAAATGCCATCCACCTCAAAGTCTTCGGCACTCACACTCATACTGCACAGTAATCCCATTGCTGCCAGCACTAAAGATTTCATTTTTCTCATATTTATATTTTTGTATGGTTATACGAATTGGGAGAACCACGCTCTACCGAAGGACGACAAAAGGGCGTGCACGCTTCGTTGCTCTACCTTCTGGTAAATCAAAGTTGCGTAGTTGAGTTGGATAGAAGATAAAGTTTTGGGCCGTCCTTTCTGCTTCCGTGCCTCAAGATTAAATGAGGTTGTATTTTAATATTATATAACGCCACAAATTTATTAAAAAATGTTTACACAAGTGTATGAGGTGATTGTAAAATCTACGTATTTATGTTGGTGATGCCTTTAAATCCGTAAAGTTTCCGTTTGGAATACTGATAAATAGTGAGTTGAGGCGTCCGAGCGATTGCAAAATCCTTATTTTTAGGTGTTGTCGGACGTAAATTAACTCCGTAATTTTGCATCATGATCCTTCGCTGAGCAGCGCGGGTGAATTTCAAGGAAGATGAATATCTGGAAGTAACGCCTAAGTCCATGCGTATGCGCAAGGTCATCCTCGACCACACAGCGCGTAAGCGTGCCGGAAGAGAGTGAGAATAGAGTACGAAGAGTAGAGTACAGATAACAGAGTACAGAGAACAACTAACCATGCGGGTGGTCTCTCATCACTCATCACTCATCTCTCAACTCTCAACTCTCATCGCTCACCACATAATATACTACACCATAATTTTCTACTTTGATATTTTTCGTGCATTTCGATTTTTCGCCCTAAAATTGGGGTTGCAAAAAGCGCCTTTTTTGTAAGTTCTAAAATAGCAAAAGTTGGGTCGAAACTGTTAACTTTTGTAAAAATGGCGCGAAATGCAGATTTGGATTTCGCTGAAAAATGATGTATATTTGCATAAAGATTTAGGAGGGCATCGCTGCCCTCCTTTTTTTGTGACCTTCCTCCTGAAAACTTCCTTTGAAGAAGGATTTTCTTCCTTTTAAGTAGGAAATTTTTCCTTTTAAGAAAAACTTTTTTCTTTTTAAGAAGGAAAAATTCGCGCTGTTTTCCGAAAAATTTTGTTAAACTTCCTAAGTTTTTTCTTAATAGAAGTTAAAGTTTTAAACTTTTTTACTTTTTGAGCGATGTTAAGGGATGTAAAAAAAAACTTGACAATGATTTTGTCAAGTTTTTAGTAGACGAGCGATGAAAAAGGAGACTGCGTAGCTGATGAGCGTAAGCGAGTAAAGGAAAAAGGAGAAAGGAGAAATTGCCATGCGGAAAAAGGAGACTGCGTAGCTGATGAGCGTAAGCGAATAAAGGAGAGACTATCCGGATTGGTTACCTTAAAATCTTAAAGCGAAGCGACCTTATAACCTAAGAATAGTAGACAAGTTTTTAGGTACGAGTAGACGAGATGGTTAGACCTGAACGCTTGTTTGCATTCCGCATGGTAGTTGTACTCTGTTCTCTGTTCTCTGTACTCTAAAAAAAACTCTGTACTCTAAAAAAGCTCTGTACTCTTAAATGCTGCATAGCCCTTATAACCTTATAACCTTACAACCTTAACTTACAACGGATCGACGTCGTAGTGAATCTGTACGCGCTTGAAGGCTTCCGTGGCGCAGAGCGATTGTTTGGCGGCATGGAGCGTGGCTCTGACGCCGGTTGGGGGAAGCGTGGGGGCTACTTTGAGCACAAACTTGCGGATGTAGAGCAGCTGAACGCGTGCCACGACGGGGCGCTCCGGTCCCAACAGACTGTCGGGGAAGTGGGGGCGCAACATAGAGCCGAGGTAGGCGGCTGCGGCTTCGACCACCTTGTCGTCGGTGTGCTTCAGGTAGATGTTGATGATGCGGTAGAAGGGCGGATAGCGGAACAACTGGCGCTCCTGCACTTGCTCGTCGAACATGTCGAGGTAGTCGCTCGCCAGGATTTGATGGGTGAGCGGATGGTCGGGCTGGCGCGTTTGCATAATGACGGTGCCCTGCTTGTCGCGTCGGCCTGCTCGACCCGCCACTTGCGAGAGCATCTGGAAAGCGCGTTCGTGGGCGCGGAAGTCGGGCATGTTCATGAGTTGGTCGGCATTGACGATACCCACGACGCTCACGTGGTCAAAGTCGAGTCCCTTGGTGAGCATCTGCGTGCCGATAAGGATGTCGGTGTTGCCCTCCTGAAAGTTGCGGATGATTTGCTCGTAGGCAGAGCGTGAGCGCGTCGTGTCGAGATCCATGCGGGCGGTGCGGGCGGTGGGGAAGCGTTCGGCTATGAGTTCCTGGAGTTTCTCCGTGCCGTAGCCCTGGTCGCGCAGTTGCGTGTCGCCGCATTGCGGACACTTTTCGGGCATGGCGAAACTCTTGCCGCAGTAGTGACACACGAGTTGGTTCTCGCGCTGATGATAGGTGAGCGCCACGTCGCACTGTGTGCAATGGGGCGTCCAGCCACAGGTGCGACAGTCGAGCACGGGGCTGTAGCCACGACGGTTGAGGAAGACGATGGCTTGCTCCTTGCGCGCAAGGGCAGCGCTGATGTGCTCCACGAGGGCGGGCGAGAAGGGCGACTTCATGAGTTTTTTGCGGCGCAGTTCCTTGACGTCCTCAATCTGGATTCGGGGCATGTTCACCCCACCGAAGCGCTGGAGCATTTCGACCAGGCCGTAGCGCCCGCTGCGTGCGTGGTGGTACGTTTCGATGGAGGGGGTGGCTGTGCCGAGTAGCACCTTGGCGCCCAACTGCTTGGCAAGCACAAGGGCAGCATCGCGAGCGTGGTAGCGCGGTGCGGGGTCCTGCTGCTTATAGGAGGTTTCGTGTTCTTCGTCAACGATGATGAGCCCTAAGTTCTGGTAGGGCAGGAAGAGCGACGAGCGCACACCGAGAATAAGTGGGTAGGGCGCTGCGCTCATCTGCTTGCGCCAGATTTCTACGCGCTCCGTATCGGGAAATTTCGAGTGGTAAACGCCCATTTTGTCGCCGAAGATGCGCCCCAGGCGGTTGGTGATTTGCGTGGTGAGCGCTATTTCGGGTAGCAGGTAGAGCACTTGTCTGCCCTGCTCAAGTTCGCGCTGAATGAGTTGCGTATAGACTTCCGTTTTGCCCGAGGAAGTGACGCCGCGCAGCAGCACGATGGGGTGCGCTGCAAATTGTGTGCAAATGTCGTCGAAGGCGCGCTGCTGCAAGTCGCTCAGGGGGCGTGCGCCGAGCTGTTGGGCTACGGCAGAGACTTTGAGGCGCCCCACTTCTACGGAGTAGCGTTCGAGGATGCCTTTGTCGAGGAGTCCTTTGAGCACGTTGTCGGTGCCGTCGCTTTCGTGCAGGAGTTCGCGCTTGCTCACTTCGCGCAGCAACTTGGGATTGCGCAGCGTGATGGCGCTTGCGGGTTTCGACAGGTGGAGGTAGGAAAGCAGCATTGCGTCTTGCTTGGGCGAGCGCTTCAGGTTGTCGAATACTTCGTTGAGGCGCTCGTCGCTGAGCAGGTCGGGATGGAGGCGCACGTAGGTCTCCGTACGCGGTTTGAAGCTCTCGCGCATGTGTTCCGTCACTTGTGCAAATCCGTTGTCAATGAGGAAGCGCAGTGCGCTGAGGCTTACGTTCTCGCGCGTCAGGTCCTCGATGGAGCGAGGAGTGTTGGCGCTGAGTTTTCTGTAAGCAAGGAGTTGTCGGGGCGTGAGTTGCGTCTCGTCGGGCGCTGTGTCTGTGGCGAGGATACGGGCTTCGCTTTCGAGTTTCAGTCCGGAGGGGAGCGCCGCCTTGAGCACTTCGCCCGTCGTACACATATAATAATATGCCAACCACTGCCAGAACTTGATTTGCGCAGGTTGGAGCAGCGGTGTTTCGTCCACAATGTCCTCCACTTCCTTGATGGTGAAGTTGCCTTCGGGGGCGTCGTCGTGCAGGCGCACCACGAAACCCGAGTAGCGCTTCGACTTGCCCAGGGGCACGATGACGCGCTGCCCTATGGCAAGTTGCATGTGGGCAGGAATGCGGTAGGTCAGCGTGTCCTGCAGAGCGAGGGGCAGGAGTATGTCGGCGTAGTTGGGCGAAGGCATGAGTAAGGTGGGAGATAAGGGTGGAAACTTTTGAAAAAGGTGTTGAGAGTGGGAGGAACGAGCGCCCGATAGGGAACTGTCGGCGTGGCTACGTTCTTCCCACCCGTTTGGCAAAATTACAAAGAATATTAGGAATATAGCGCCGAAAGTTGAGAATACAGCGCCGTTGGTACGAAAAAAGGAGGCGCCCTGCATCCCGCAGAACACCTCCTTCACCTATCACTTTAAGCAAGTAAACCGAAGTTCACCTGTTTGCTAAGTAACGCTAAAAAAATAACTTGAGACATTTTTTTATTTACAATGTTATTTGGTAAACATTTATAGCGTTGTCTTTTTGTCGCTTTTTTCTTTGTTCATCAGTCACATAGCCCGCTATGCTCCTTCTTCACAAAAATAAAATCAACTAAAAATACAATTAAAACTGTCCCAACTTATTATTTCACCGTTACTAAGAAAATGTATCGTGTAGTTTAGAAGTTATAGTAGAGTCCGAACATGAGGTCCGACGAACTGATGTCGGCGCCAAAACCATTGTCGCCAAAGTAGCCGTTTTCATCCGCGTCGCGGTAGCCGAGGAAACCGGCGTGAGCGATAAACGAAAGTTTGTCAGTCAATCCCACCGAAACACCGGGGCGAATGCCTGCCTGCCAGCACGTTTCGCTATCGCGGCCCTTCGTCTTGCTCGAAGCTACGCCTGCTGTGGCATCGGCAAAGAGGTTGATGCTGCCCAATTTAGCAAAGGTGTAGCGCATGTAGGGAGCAACGGCGAATGAGTTGGTCTTGCTGCCGGCGTTGTAAACATATTGATAGTCGAGTACCAATCCCAATGCCACTTTGTCCGAAAGGTGGTAGCCCACTTCGGGACTGAGTCCGAGCGTCGTTTTGTTAGCGTCGGCATCTCGCCAAGCCTTTATTCCGGCACCAACGTAAACCTGAGCACTTGCAGTCAATGCGATGACAGCAACGAACATCGTAGTCAAAATCTTTTTCATAATTGTCAAAATTTAAAGTTGAACAATGTGTTAATGAATAGTTTTTGAGATCTCACGCTGCAAAAGTAGAACGTAATTTTCACACGAAAATAATTCCGACACTTAAATATTCTTAACGCCCTCTTAAAAGAACACGCTTGCGGAAAAACCGGAAAATTTTGAAACTTATTTGCTTATACAAATAGGCAACAATAACAGTAGTAGTCCACCATTCGAACTTTCATTTTCTGCACCACAGGTGGAAACTCTCAGGCGAAAGATTATTGTGAAAGTTTCACACTTTCCCCCTCAAAAAGCATAGTTTTTGAGATTATTGTGCAAGAAATTTGGCTTTTAAATACGGTAAAGAGCAATGTGTGAAAGTTT
>JAZQXH010000050.1:0-19259 GCA_045632745.1 Alloprevotella sp. | reverse complement strand
AATCGTTACTAAACGCTTTGCATAAGCAACCATTCTGTTGCGGCAATTGCTTTAATCGTGTAACCTTCCGCTTCTATTGTTTCATTGGTTTCAAAAGTGACGAGGGTGAGGTTCTTGCACTTAAGTTTCTTCGCAGCATTTACCAAACCGCGTACTTCCCTTGTTCGGGTCTTTTCGCTGGATACATCATACGACACTTGTATCAACTCTTGCACATTACCATCCTTGGCAACAAGGAAATCTACTTGGAAGGAATCCTCCTTGTAGTAGAAGACATCACAGAATTGGGGTTTGTAGCGGCGAAGTAGTTCTATACATACAATATTTTCTAATCTCCAACCAATGTTCTCTAAAGAAAAAGAATCTTCGCGCTCGGTAACAAAGGAGGTGTCTATGACATACACTTTTTCGTTTCTTACGCGCTCCTTGCTCTTGAAGGAAAAGCGGTTAATTCCTACCAGTAGAAACGCTTCCTTGAGGTAAGAGTAATAATTTTCTGCAGTATGGTTTGAGACTCCGAACAGTTCACCAACAGTCTTAGCGACAAACTCCTGGCAATAATTATCAGCAAGGTATGCAGCAATTCTTCTAAGCGCTTCGATATTGCGCACCTTAAAGCGGTGGGCAATGTCATTTTTAATAATCGCGTCAATCAATCCGTTGACATATCCCCGACGATTTGTTTCATTCAGCAGTTCTGGAAATCCGCCTTGTTGTAGATATTCCTGAAGTGCAACCTTGCGAAGCGCCTTTGACTTTGTAGAAACCGATGTCTTTTCTACGTTCTTAATCGTGCAAAATTCTGAGAACGAAAAGGGATAAAGTTCCACTTTATTGTTTCTCCCGGTTAAGTGGGTGCTCAACTCATTACTGAGCAGTTTAGAATTTGAACCTGTTATAAACAGATGAATCTTCTGTCGCAACAATCTGTTGACAAACAAGGGCCAACCAGCGACATTCTGGATTTCATCGAAGAATAGATACTTAAAATCTCCGTAAGTCATGTATAAGGCTTCAAGCAGATTGTCTAAATCATCTGTTTGAAGTCCTTCCAAACGCTCATCATCAAAATTTACATACGCAAAATCGATAGACTTTCGCCTAAGGAACATTTCACACAACGTAGATTTGCCACTTCGTCGAACCCCAATCACTACTTGTGCACGATTGCTATTCAGATCCAACAGAGATTCTTCCGGACGTGAACAATACTCAGAATAATCATTCGCTAATATTTCCTCACGCTGGTCTGCTACTATAGATTGTAACTTTTGTATATCCATAATCCCATACTTTTTCCCTACAAAGATACGTCTATTTCCATAAAACGGCAATTTTTGGCAATTCTATTTCCATAAAACGGGCATTTTTTTAGATTTCTACTTCCATAAAACTGTTAAAATCCCAATTTCTATTTCCATATTTCGGAAGTCTTAGGGATTCTAACACTACAGTAAAAAGTACAAAAGTTGAGTATAGAACATAAAAAATCCGCCCTGCAAGTTCTGATAGCTTGCGGGGCGGAGTCATTTTGTTGTGCTCTAACGAAAGATTAGAGGTTGGGGTTGATTGAGCTCCATTCAGAGATTGCAATTTTAATACAGAAAATCGGGGAAATGTGAAATTATATCCTGAAAACAGGTGGGATAATGTGAATTTAAGCATTATTATAGTTTGGATTATGTGAAAATCCATTATCTTTGCACTTATAATCAACAGTTTATATTATGAACAAGTTGCTAAAACGAAAGATTGATGCCTTTCTGAAGGATTGGAAGGACAATCCTGACAGAAAACCACTCATTATAAAGGGTGCCCGCCAGATTGGAAAAACGCATTCCATAGAATGGTTTGCGAGTCAGCACTATGAATGTATTGTTCAGATTAACTTCGTGGAGCAACCTAAATATAGGAATATTTTTAATGACGGGTTTGAGGTGGACACCATTCTTAAAAACATCTCTTTACTCAACCCTGAGTTAAAATTCCTTCCTGGAAAAACACTTTTCTTTTTTGATGAACTTCAAGCATGTCCCAATTGTGCTACCGCATTAAAGTTCTTCAAACTTGATGGACGCTTCGACGTAATCTGTTCTGGTTCATTGATGGGGATAAACTACAGAGAGATTGAATCTAACAGTGTGGGCTACAAAGAAGATTATGAAATGCATTCTATGGATTTCGAGGAATTTCTTTGGGCTAAAGGTTATACCGAATATTTTATAGATGATTTGTACCAACATATGTTGGAAGTTAACCCCCTTTCTAACCTGCAACAGGATATACTTTTTGAACTATTCCGAGATTATGTTACCATAGGAGGGATGCCCGAGGTGGTGAACACATACATTCAGAACAAGAATTTCAGTGGAACTTTTCGCATTCAACAACAACTTCTAAAGGATTACGAAGAGGATATTACCAAATATGTAGAGGGGTTGGATAAAGCAAAGGTAAAAGCTGTTTACAACCACATTTCCGTGTTCTTGGCAAAGGAAAATAAGCGTTTTCAAATTACGAAAATAGGCAAGAATGCAAGAAACAGAGATTATGTTGGGTGCGTGGAATGGTTAGCAGATGCTGGTGTTATAAATACCTGTTATTGCTTGAATCATCCTGAACTTCCGCTTAAAGGAAATTATGACCCTAAACTCTATAAAATATATTATAAGGATACAGGGCTTTTGATAGCGTCGCTTGATGAAGAAGCTCAAGAAGATTTGAGGGCAAATAAGAATTTAGGCACTTACAAAGGAGCTATCTATGAAAATATAGTTGGCGATATGCTGGTAAAACAAGGTTTCAACCTTTATTATTACAACAGTGACAAACCGTCTCTTGAAATGGACTTCTTCATTCGCGATGCCTCTTCGCTCATTCCTATAGAGGTAAAAGCAAACGACAACGCTACTCCATCGTTAAACAATTTGCTGAAAGAAGAGAAGTATCCCGACATAAAATTCGGTATCAAATTGGGATACAAGAACATTGGTTTCAATGGTAAGTTCTACACCTTCCCCTACTTCCTAACCTTCTTGCTGAAGAGATTCGTGGCGGAGCGTACAAGGTAATTTGACTTTAATAAAGGTATATCCTGCACGTTCACACTTGTACTTTTCACTCATAGACATCTTTAATCTGAAAAACGCCTGCGTCTATCTCTGTGTTATACAGAAATATACGCAGGTGTTGCTTTTTCAAAAACATCACAAAAAGTGAAGCGCTACTTTGCGCGGTTGTATCCTTGCACCGCAATGAGATGCTTCTCGTGCGACGTTCTTTGACATGTTGTACAAAATGAATAACGCTTTAGTAAAAAAACTATAGTTCGTTACGTCTGAATACATTTTTTTCTTTACCCTTGCAGCAACTCAGTCAGCCTATGGGCTTTCGGGGTGAGTCACAAATAGTGGCGAAAGGACGTTACGAAACGTTATCTTTGGGTCTTCAAACTTCTCAAACTTGATTCCAAGAAGATACGGCAACTCGGAACGTCCACGTTGGGTGATTCAAAAAGAATTATTTAACTTAAATTTTAAACTATGAAGAACGCATTAAAAGAGGCTTTGAGACCATTGTATGAACCAATGCTTAAAGATGAGAGAATTTCAGTTTTAAGTGAGCAGGATTATTGTTGTATGGCTCCATTTGTTGGAAACAAGTTTCCTAAAACGCCTAATGATAGTATTATTTATTATGGTAGGGCAAACAATGGTTGGACAACAGGCGTTAATAATAATTTTGATGAAATTTATGATGACGGACCAACAGGGGTGATAGAGTACTTTGGGAGTTCTCCTTTTTTTCGTACAGCAGGCAAAGCATTCAGTAATTTTTATGGTGAAGATTGGTATGAACATTTACGTACAGCAATTTATACAAAATAGCACCTTCAGCTGGTAATCCAAGGACAAGGGTGTGTAATTACCAATGGGAATATGTTGCCAATATATTCATGAAAGAAATAGAGATTCTTTCCCCTAAAATTGTTGTTCTTTTTACAAATAAAGATTGGGGTTGGAAATTTCTTTTTCATGCTAATGGGAATAACAATCCACAGTTATTGTTGAGTAAAACTTGGTCTAACTATAGCATTGATATTTATAAGATAGGGAATGTCTATTATTTGCTTACAGAACACCCTCAATGTAAACCAGAAGAGGTGCATGCAGATGCTATAATAAATATTATACAAGAAGTAAAAGAGGGTAAATTATAAATCTGCTTGAATAGGACAGGTTATATCGTTATAGAAGCCCCCTGCTACTGGTTAGTTGAGGTCTTTTTTATATGTTAGAGAAAATAAAACAATACTCCGCCCCGCAAGCAACACACTTGCGGGGCGGAGTCATTTTGTTGTGCTCTAACGAAAGATTAGAGGTTGGGGTTGATTGAACTCCATTCAGAGATTGCGGGAACGATGCCGAGTGTTACGAGTTCGTCGCGCATCTTGCAGAGGTGTTCGTAAGAAGCATCGAGCTTAGCGATTTCGTCAGCAGTACCAACGGGCATCTTGTATGAGCAACCGTTCTTGTCGAGAACTGTGTCCATAGCCATCATGATGTGGTTGTACTTTTCGTTGCTTACGTAAGTACCAGCGGGGAAACGGAAGGGTTCGCCACCCATTACTGAACGAATCATTTCTACAGAAAGGTAAGAGGGGCTCTGGAATGATGAACGACCACGGAGCTTGATGATTGCAGCACCACCCTGAGTTACGTCCTTCTTCATCTGTTCCCATTCTTCAGCGGGGAATTCTGCTGTACCGATGAGGTCGTTTAGGGGCTTACCAGCTACCTTTACTGCGCTACCGAATACTGCCATCTGTTCGCCGTGACCACCGTAAGTTGCACAACCAGTGATTTCGCTCTGCATTACGCCAAACTTCTTAGCGAGTGCGCTCTGGAGACGAGTTGTGTCGAGGCCTGCGAGTGTTGTAACCTGACCGGGCTTCAAACCAGAGTAGAGGAGAGTTACGAGACCTGTGAGGTCAGCGGGGTTGAAGATGATAACAACGTGCTTTACATCGGGGCAGTAAGACTTGATGTTCTTACCGAGTTCTTCAGCAATCTTGCAGTTACCAGCGAGAAGGTCTTCGCGAGTCATACCTTCCTTACGGGGAGCACCACCTGAAGAGATGATGTACTTAGCGCCTGTGAATGCTTCCTTTACATCAGTAGTAGCAGTGATGTTTACATTGTCAAAACCGCTCTGACGCATTTCTTCAGCTACGCCTTCGGGTGAGAACACGTCGAAGAGGCAGATGTTAGAAGTGAGGCCCATCATGAGGGCTGACTGAACCATGTTGGAGCCGATCATACCAGCTGCACCAACGATTACGAGCTTTTCGTCTGTTAAGAATGCCATGTTTATAAAAATAATAAGTAAGTTGAATATTTCTAATTCGAAAGTTGGAGCACAGATCTCCACCTCGCCAACAAGAGCAAGGTTTTACTTTTCGCTACAAAGATACGCTTTTCTTGCTGATTTTTAATATAGAATTTCATATTTTTTTTACAGAATGGATTTTCAGTACTACTTAGTATTAATATCAGCAAGCAGGCTGTGCAAGTAACGAAAAATCGGATACACAGATACACACTTTTTGCATCTAAAATTTGTTTTCGTCACTAAAGCCACAATGAATATGATTTCCATCCTCACTAAAACTTCTGTTTGCTTTGCTGAATTTATAAAAATCCTTAATTTTGCATGGTTAATATATATTAAATCTTAATTTTTTATTCGCATGTCTGAAAGAAAAGTACGTGTGCGCTTTGCGCCTTCGCCTACGGGTCCTCTTCATATTGGTGGTGTGCGCACTGCTCTCTATAATTATTTGTTTGCAAAGCAGCATGGTGGTGAATTCGTGTTCCGCATTGAGGATACGGACAGCAACCGCTTTGTGCCCGGTGCTGAAGAATACATTATCGAAGCCTTCGAATGGCTCGGTCTTAAATTCGACGAAGGTGTGAGCTACGGTGGCAACTACGGACCTTATCGCCAGTCGGAACGCCGCGATATTTACAAGAAATACGTTGATGAACTCCTCGCTGCCGGAAAGGCTTACATCGCATTCGACACGCCCGAAGAACTCAACGCGAAGCGCGAGGCGGTAGAAAACTTCCAGTACGACGCCAACACGCGTCTCGGCATGCGCAACTCGCTTACGCTCTCTGCCGAAGAGGTTGAAGCCCTCATCGCTGCTGGCGAACAATACGTGGTGCGCTTCAAAATCGAACCCGGCGAAGACGTTGTGGTCAACGACCTCATCCGCGGACGCGTTGTCATCAACTCTTCTATCCTCGACGACAAAGTGCTCTACAAGAGTGCCGACCAACTTCCTACATATCACCTTGCCAACATCGTTGACGACCACCTGATGCTCATTTCTCACGTCATCCGTGGCGAAGAATGGCTCCCCTCGGCTCCCCTCCACGTGTTGCTCTACAAGGCCTTCGGTTGGGAAGACACGATGCCTGAGTTTGCCCATCTGCCTCTGCTCCTTAAGCCCGACGGCAAGGGTAAACTTTCAAAGCGCGACGGCGACCGCCTCGGTTTCCCCGTATTCCCCTTGGAATGGCACGCAGCGACAGGCGAAGTAAGTTCGGGTTATCGCGAAAGTGGTTATCTCCCCGAAGCCGTTATCAACTTCCTTGCCCTCCTCGGCTGGAATCCCGGCGACGACCAGGAAATCCTTTCGCTCGACGACATGGTGCGCCTCTTCGACCTTGCAAAGTGCTCTAAGAGTGGTGCGAAGTTCGACTACGTCAAGGGTCAGTGGTTCAACCGCGAATATCTTCAGAAGACGGACGACCTCACACTCGCGCCCACACTCGACGCTATCCTTCGCGAAAACGGCATTGAAGAGCCCCTCGAACGCGTGGCGCAGGTGGTAGGTATGATGAAGATGAAGAAGATTAACTTCATCAAGGAACTGTGGCCCCTCTGCGACTTCTTCTTCCGCGCGCCCCAGCAGTTTGACCTTGAGGACAAATTCGTACGCAAAAACTGGAAGGAAAATTCCAAGGACGAAATGAAGCAGCTCTACACGATTCTCGAATCGCTCGCCGACTTCAGCATCGACCCCATGCGCGCAGCGGTTGATAAGTGGGTGGAAGAGTCAGGTGCAAAGCCCTGGAACGCATGGCGCGTAGCACTTGTAGGCGAAGGCAAGGGTCCTGATATGCACGAACTCTCAGCTTTCCTCGGCAAGGAAGAAACTCTCCGCCGTCTTGCAAAGGCTATCGAAGTTTTGCCCTAATCTGCTTCACACAGGTTTATACTTTAAACATTCAGACCATGGGCTAAGTACTTTCTTCAATCACCTAAGCCCGCAAGCCAGCTATACATTAACTCCTAAGTACGACGTCCGCAGCGCTCTGTCGCAGCGAGTCGGTTTGCTTATGTATTCAGTCATCATTTACCTTTATGCCATCGCTGCCAACATTGCGGCGCTGTTTAATAAAAAGGTGCGCACCATGGTGAAAGGGCAGCGTGCTGCCTTTAAGAAGTTGCGCGAGGAATTCGACACGAACCAGGACTACGTTTGGGTTCATGCCGCATCGTTGGGAGAGTTCGAACAAGGGCGCCCCTTGATTGAGCGCATCCGAAGCGAGCATCCGGAGTACAAGATTTTGCTCACATTCTTCTCGCCCTCGGGCTACGAAGTGCGTAAGAACTACGACGGTGCCGACATCGTGTGCTACCTGCCTTTCGACACGCCTCTCAACGTGCGCCGATTCCTTAAACTTGCGCCCGTCAAAATGGTGTTCCTCATCAAGTACGAGTTCTGGCGCAATTACATTCACGAACTCTACAAGCGAGGCATCCCCGTTTATAGCGTGTCGAGCATCTTCCGACCGGGTCAAATCTTCTTCCGCTGGTACGGCAAGGGTTACGCCCGCTGCCTGCGCCGTGTGACGAAGTTCTTTGTGCAGAATCAGGAGTCCATCGACCTGCTCAAGTCCATCGGCATCGACCACGCCATGCTCACGGGCGACACACGCTTCGACCGCGTGCTCGACATCCGCAAGCAAGCCAAGGAACTCCCCATCGTTGAGGCTTTCGCTCAGGGCAGCAAGGTGCTGATTGCCGGTTCTTCGTGGGCGCCCGACGAGGACATCTTTATTCCTTACTTTAACCAGCGTAAGGATCTCAAACTCGTTATTGCGCCCCACGTGGTCAACGATGCACACATCGCTGAGATACAGTCCAAGCTCCAGCGTCCCGCCTTGCGCTATTCGCAGGCTACGCCCGAGGCTGCAGCTGCTGCCGACTGCCTCATTATCGACTGCTACGGCTTACTCTCAAGCATCTATCGCTACGCAACGGTGGCTTACATCGGTGGAGGTTTCGGCGTAGGCATCCACAATGTGCCCGAGGCGGCAGTATATGGTTGTCCCGTGCTCTTTGGTCCGAACAACCGTAAGTTTAAGGAAGCACAGGACCTCAAAGCGTGCGAGGGAGCATTCGAAATCAGCGACGCTGCCGAGTTTGACAAGATTCTCACAAAACTCCTTACTTACGACGAACTGCTTCGCTCTTCCGGAACGGCTGCGGGTCATTACATCAGCTCCAATGCCGGAGCACGCGACCTCGTTTATCGTGAGATAAAGAACATTCTATCCGCAAAGAAGTAAGGAACACCCCCGACAAACTCTGACAAAGGAACACCCAACTGCAACCTTAGAGAAACAGCCTATATTCCTCTGAAAACGACAGTTTGTAACAACCTGAAAGAAAATTTGCAACAATAAAAAAGCAGTTTGCAACAGTCTGAAAGGACTACTTGAACGTTCTTCCATGCTCCGCAAACCAACCATAATCTAAAATCGTACAGTCAAGCAAATCATTGCTCAACTGTACGATTTTTTTGTGAACCTCATAATCCGAATTCACCCAATATTATTATGGAAGATTTGGCTTGAATCGTCCACCGAAGACGATAGATGCTATAGATACTATAGAAGCTATAGAAACTATAAAAACTATAGAAACTATAGATAGCTACTTTAACTACTATTGAAAGGAGACTGCAACGCTGATAAGTGTAAGCGAATAAAAGAGACGTTGTGCCATAGTAAGCAAACTGCGGCGTTGCTCCTCAAATTCGGACTTGGTCATGCACTCAGAACACGCCCTTCCTCCTCTATTCTCCGCGCCTTACATTTCACCCACTCTAACACAACTTAAGCGGGTGTGCCAAAATTTGGATTTTGACACACCCGCTTTTTTACATACATATATTATGTAACAACAAAACGCTGATTAGAAGAGCGCCTTGAATGCTGCAGATTCTGCGAACTTAGCGAATTCGAGGTCCTTCTTAGCGCGAGCCTTGAGTGAAGCATCCTTTTCGAACGCAGCCTTAAGAGCAGCAACAGTAGCTTCTACATTGTTAGTGCGTGCACCGCAGATAGCCTTGAGGTAGTCAGTAGTAGCTGTCTTTTCTGGTACTGCGTTGAGTGTAGCAAGCGCAGCTGTATAATCCTTGTTAAGGATCTGAGTGAGCGCAGCAGCGTTAGTGTTAACACCCTTTACTGAAGATGCAGCAGCTGAGTAGTTACCCTTCTGAGTCTGGAGTGCAGAAACGAGTTGGTTGTAGTTTTCAGACTTAGCAGCCTTACCAATGAAAGTTTCAGCAGCCTTAGTGTCGCCTTCTGCAAGCGCTACGATAGCGAAGTTAGAGTTAACTTCGGGAGCGTTAGCATTGAGAGCAGCAGCACGCTTGAGGAAGCCCTTAGCTTCTTCGAGGTTGCCAGCCTTAGTAGCGAGGATAGCGAGGTTGTTGTAAGCACGATAGTCGTTGGGGAAGTACTTAGCAGTTGTAGTGTAGATAGCCTTCTGGTTTTCGGGCTGGAGGCTTGCGAGGTAAAGAAGTTCTTCTACGCTAAGCTTGCTTGCATCTTCGCTGTACTGCTGAGCGATTTCAGCATTGCTACGACCGATAAGAACATAGTTTACAGTGAGACGTGCGCGACGGAGTTCGGGGAGAATTTCGTCAACGAGTTCTGTGTAAGCAGCTGAGATGTTCTTGATTTGGCGTTCGCGTTCTTCGGGATCTTCGTACATAGAGAGTACGCGAAGGATGATTTCCTTATCCTGGATATTTGAAGCCGAAACGAGTTCCTTGAAGCCTTCCCAGTCTTCAGCAGTGTACTTAGTGTCAACGTTAGTGTTGAGTTCAATTTCTTCCAACTGCTTCTTTACATATTCAGAAGATGTGTTCTGACGAGCTTCAGCAAGGCGTTCGTTGAATGCCTGCTTACCATCGGGTGAAGCGTAAGCTGAGATTTCGATACCTTCGAGTGCAAGACCCTTCTGGTTAGCCTTGATTTCGCGGAGCACCTGTACGAATTCCTGGATAGAAGCAGTCTGCAATTCGCTGAGGCGAACCTTTGACTGGTTGATGAGGTACTTAATCTGTGATTCCTGGCTCTGCTTTACTGTCTGCTTGTAAGCGTCAGTAGCTACAGCACCGTTAGTTTCAGCGATAACCGACTTAGAGAGTACAGAAGTAGCGTTAACACCTGTTGCTACCATTACTTCGGGTACGTCGTAAGTCTTGTTGCCCTTCTTTGCTACGAAAGTGAGGTAGAGTTCGCTCTGCGCCATGTCTGCTTCGTAGGGGAAGTTTGCGCGCATTACGTAGTTGCCACCCAACTTGTAAGAGATTTCCTGGTTGTTACCAACCACCTTTTCACCCTGGAATGTAGTAGGCTGACCAGCGATTTCCTTGCCAGCGAAGCGAAGTACGGGAGTAACTGTAACCGTAGCCTTCTTCTTCATGTACTTTTCGGGGAAACGACCATTGATAGTAACGGGTACCTGGTCACCGTGAGCTTCAAGGGGTGAAGGATTTACCTTGAAGTTGTCACTTGAGAGTTCACCCATTTTGCTGCATGATGTGATTGCAAGTGCAGCCAACGCAAGTGATGCTAAAGATTTAATCTTCATTGTTAAAAAAATTAAAGAGAGTTTATGATAATTTTCTATTTATAAACGAGTTGTTAAGTACGAGAAAGCGAGATGTTTGACTCGGAAACTTAATAAACACCGCATGGTCTTTATTTTCTTAAAGCCTTTAGACCCTACAACCTCACCACTTAATGCATGTACTCGCGCCAGTCTGTGAGTCGCATGTCGCCCTTGCGGAGGTAAGTGTCGTGCATAGCGAAGGCTGCCGAGATGATGTGAGGCGTGTGTCCGCCTTGCTGGCGAGCAATCTCCATGTATTCGCGCAGCAGTGGGCGATAGTCGGGGTGAGCGATGGCGATGAGCGCCTCGGCTTTCTCCGTAGCACACTTGTTGCGCAGGTCGGCAACGCCGTATTCCGTCACGATGGCGTCAACGTAGTGCTCTGTGTGATCGATGTGCGAGCAGAATGGCACGATGCTCGAGATGGTTCCGCCCTTCTGCGTCGAAGTGCAAGTGAAGGTGGAGAGCATGGCGTTGCAAGTGTAGTCGCACGAACCGCCAACTCCGTTCATCATTCGCGAACCGCAGATTTTCGTTGAATTAACGTGGCCGTAAATATCTACTTCAATCGCCGTGTTGAGCGAGCAGATGCCCAGGCGAGCAATAATCTCAGGGCAGTTGGAGATTTCGGAGGGACGGATGATGAGTCGGTCGCGGAAGCACTGTATGTTGTCGGTAAGTTCCGTCAACTTGTCCGTACTGATAGTGAGTGCGCCGGTCGATGCTTCGTTGACGCGCTCTTCAAGGATAAGGCGCAAGGGTTCTTCCTGGAGCACCTCAGTGTAGATACTGAAGTTGGGCACTTCGGGACATTGTCCAAGCGCACCGAGCACTGCGTTCGCTCCCGAACCTACGCCCGACTGCATGATGAGCTTATCGCGGAAGATGTAGCCCTTGTTCATGTTCCAAACGAGGAAGTCGGCTACGTTTTGTCCGATAATGTCGGTTGCTTCGCTTCCCGGAAGCATCGTACGTGCTTCGTCGGGGATGTTACAGCGGATAACGCCCACGATGCGACTTTCGTCAATCTCTATGTAAGGTTTGCCAATGCGGTCGGTGATGCTGTTGATGCCAACAGTTCGTCGGTTCCAGGGGTTTTCAATTTCGTAGATGTCATGAAGTCCGATAAGGCGTTGTGAGTGCCACTCATTGAGCTCTACGAAAACCCCTTTCTCTGCCAGTCGGCACACGGTTGGCGCAATACCAATCCCTGCCGTGGGATAAAGTCGGATTTTTCCGCATATCTTCTGCACCTCTACAGCTTCGATAATGCCCCATGTGATGGGGCCAGTCATACCCTGACGGATATGTGTAGCGTTGTCCGAGAGGTTGAGGTCTGTATAGCGCACTCGCCCGCTGTTGAAGGCTTTGCGCAAATCGGCATTCACGCTGAACGGCATTCGGCGGTCGATAGCGTCCGCCTGTGTCAGCGCTCCGTCACAACTGGAGCCAATGGACGCTCCTGTGATAACATCTACCTTGAATGGACGCCCCTCTGCGTGTTCCTTAATCGCGCGTGCTGCAATGGCTGGCGGTAAGGTCTTAGGCGAACCAGCAGGTCCGAATCCTCCGATGCCTAAGATGTCGCCGTGTTGGATGTGTGCGGCGGCTTCGTCTGCCGTCATAAAAGGGATTTGCATTCGGTAGTATAAATTTTCAAGCAAAATTACACTTTTTTGTCTATACTAACCACCATTAAATATTAAAAAATGAAAAAATGAATAAACAATCTGCATTTAAAGTACAAAATTGAGTTGTAGAGTTTAATTTCTACGCATTTTTTCATCAATGATTGCCACATTCACTGCACACCAACTTGTTGTTACAATGAGTAAACATGTTCCTTTTCGTGCAGATTCAGCACAGCGTTGAGAGAAGAAAAGGACATTCGATTGCAAAATGCGCCTTGCAAACAGAATGCTTTGTCGCAACAAACTCCCGTTTTGTAATTTATCACGGTGCTTTTGTCTATAAAATTGCAACATGTAGCGATTTTTTTGTAAAAATTTATCTAAAAAACTTTGGAGATATTAAAAAATCTATAATTTTGCAGCCGAAAAAAGAATTGGAGCGTTTCCGCAAACACGTAGATTTGAATGTTTTGCCACCTCAAAAGCGTGACAAAGTTGATGATTCTCAGATTGTGGAAATGTTTTATTTTTTTCTCCAAATTTTAATATTAATAAGAACGGTAAGTTCGTGCACTTACCCAACACACTAACAAATTAAACTTAACTCTTGCGGTTCCGGTTATCGTCGCACAATTTAATCGGCTCGAGGGTGCAATCCTTTTTTATTATGAAAAAGTTTTGGTCATTTATGGTTGTAGCGCTCGTAGGTTTGGGCGCCGGCTTTACAAGCTGTAGCGACGATGATGAAGAAAACGTTGGCGGAAACGGCGGAAACGGCGGTGCTGTTCAATCTACTCTCAGCGTTGAAGCTTTAGCATCAACAAACATCACTTCTGCAGAATTTTATGTAGAAACTGCTGGTATTTCAGAATTGGCTTACCACGTAATCAAGACTGCCGAAGACACTATTTACAATGGTGTAATGGAGTCTGAACTCGTATTTGCTAATGCAAATGGCGTAGTTACTCCCAAAGAAGGCAAGGACACTGTAGCAGTTAGCGGCCTCGAAGGCAACACTGCTTACACTATCTACGTAGCAGCAAAGAAGGCTGACGGCGAATTGCTCCGCGAAGCAGCCGACGTTGTTACTTTGACAACTGAAAACTATGGCGACCAGATCATCACAATGATCGACATCACTGCCAACTCTATCAAGTTCCACGTTAACATGCCCGACACTGCGGACTGGTTGCTCTTACTTGGCGACCGTGGCACTTACGAACAGATGAAGATGTACTTCGGTCAGAGCGATGCCGGATTCCTCGAATCAATCGGTAACACTCACTACACTGGTCCTCAGACAATCGAAATCAAGGACGGCGACTTCTGGTACACAGAAACAGACTGGGACGGTACACCCTTGTACGACATGCCATACATCATTAAGCCCGGTTCGGCTTTCGTAATGATGGTTGCTGCTGCACACTACGCAATGGTGCCCAACGTATGGCCCGAAACATGGCGCTGGATTCCCAACTATGAAATGGAAGGCGGCGGCGACGACTGGATTGACGACGACATGGGCGTTTGGAGCAACTCACGCATCAACGCTAACCTCCTCGGCGAATACACAGAAACTTGCACTGACGAAGGCGTTACATTCACTAACGAATACGCTAAGCAGTTCTTCTGGACAGCTCCTGCTGCTACTCCCGCTGAAGGCGAAGGCGTAGAAGTTACTCTCAAGAAGCTCACTGAACGCACAGCTATCTTCGAAATGGTTCCCTCAGAAGAATGCTTGAGCTACCACGTTCTCCCCTTGAGCCACGAAGACTACGAAATGCTCTGCATGTTCGTTGGCGAAGCTGGTATGCAGGCTTATGTATTGAACAATGGCGAACCCCGCATGGGTGGTACAGAATACGTTATGGAAAATCTTACTGTTGGCGCTACTTACCACATGATGGTAGTGGGTCTCTTCGAAGAAAGCGGTGCCGTACAGACATTCTACCACGAAACATTCTCGCCAAAGGAATCAACACTTCCTCTTCCTGCAATGGAAATCACATCTGTTGATGAAAAGAACACTCACGACAAGGTTTACTTCAACATCAAATGTACTACTAAGGATGCTTACGCTATCAAGTATATCGCTAACTACGTAAAGGATTGGATTCCCGAACTCAACTCTGGCAACTCTTACGAAGACATGGTTGAAGCGTATGGTCAGATGCTCACTCAGGAAGAACTCGACCAGGTTAACTCAGACGCAGGTTACGAAATCTTCTACACTACATACGAAGACGTTGCAACTCGTTTGGCTGTAATCGCTTACAACGAAGACGAAAGAGGTTCTAACGCATTCTGGGCTGACTCTAAGGCTACAGGTCTTCCTGCTAAGGACAAGATAGCTTCTTCACTCTACGCTGACCTCGAAGGTAACTGGGTATTGAACTACTGGGATACATACAACTATTTCGAAAAGTACGACAAGCTCGGCGACGCTCGCAAGTTCAACACTACAATCACTCAGAACCCCGACTTGGGTCCTGCTACATTCGACGCTTGGAAGGCTGAAGCTTCTTACGAAGTAGTATTGCAGGCGCTCAACAACGACGAAGCAAAGGTTAAGGCCCTCTTCGATGAATACAAGGAAATTGCAGCTTACTATCAGGCTAAGTTCGACAGCCAGAACCAGATGATTGGTATCAACTTCCCCGCTGGCTACTACACTAAGGCTGCTGAACAGAACGTATTCTCTCCATGGGATCTCTTCACTTCAGAATACTACTCTGCTTACGACTGCCACGAACTCTACTACGACTTCGGTCCTAAGGTAGTATTCGAAGTAGTAGGCGAAAACGAACTCGTATTGAAGTCTGACATGAACGCATTCCCCCCAATGTGTAACTTCGACTCTCCCTACTACATGGTAGGTATCGGCAAGAAGGACGGTCAGAACCAGTACCTCATGGCATGCGAATTCCCCGTAACAGTTTCTGAAGACAAGAACACATTGACAGTTCACCCCTGCGAATTCGATGGCGTTCTCTACTATCCTGGTACAATCAGCTACAACTGGGGCTATGCTAATCCTCAGAACATCACAGACAAGGAACTTACTTACGTTCGTGGCACACTCGATGCACCTGTTGCTACAAAGCGTTTCTCTATCGACGAAGTTATCAAGGCTAACAAGGCTGTTTACAACACAGCAGAATCATTCCCCGTTAGCATGATTTCTCACGCTAAACGCAACGCTAAGATCAAGAGCCTTCCCAAGCTCAACCGCGTTGAAGGCAAGCTCTTCGACTTGAACGCTAAGATTCAGTCTTTGAAGAAGTAATTCTTCCCTAATACCACCAATAGGTTAACGCTATCCATGCGATAGTGTTAGCCTATTGGTTTGTTTTTCCTTTGTAACAAAAAAATCAAAATCTTTTTTAACAACGCATTATCATGAACAAGTTTTTTGCAACATTGACAATGTTCGCTGTCGTAGCTGGCTTCTCAGCATGCGGCGGCGGCGATGACGAAACAGTCGTTCAGTTCCCCGAAACACCCAACACTCCTGAACTCCCCAACACTCCCGAAGTCCCCGAAACGCCCGAGGACGAACTTAGCAAATACCCCAACCGTGCTACTTCGGCTGAAGGACTCACATTGGCGGCTACTCACCTCTTCATTCAGGCAGGCGACACAACGAGCGTTAAGTTCGTAGTATATAAGGATGGCGAAAATGTCACAGAAAATGCCTCTATCTATCAAATCGTAAATGGCGTTGACCGTAAGGTAAACGATGCCAAGGCTGTTTGCTCTGAACTCGGCACACACACTTTCTGGGCATCTTATAAGGGCAACAACACAAAGAAGGACGCCCTCCTCACTGTAACAACCGTAAACGTGCTTCCCGAACTCGAAGCCGACGCACAGCCCTCATCGTCCGACTTCTTCCACCGTGCACTCATCGTTCAGGGCACTGGTGTAGGTTGCCAGTACTGCCCCAACGCCATCGGTGCGCTCCACAAGTTCTTTGCAAACGAAGAAAATGCTGAAAACGCTATCCTCATGGCTATCCACACTTACAACACAGGCGACCCTCTCTACAGCAACGGAGCTGAAACATTGTCACGCCTCGCAGGTTTCTCTACTTACCCCGTTATTAAACTCAACTTCGACAACAACTACATGATTTCAGGCCTCAGCGAAGACTATTTCCTCCGCTTCCTCAACGAAAATGTAGCAGAAATCTGCACTTCAGAAGCCGAAACAAACATCGCTGTTTCAACATCTTACAACGAAGAAACGGGTGTCATCAGCGTTGCTGCTAAGGTGAAGTGCGACGACCCCGGTATGTATAAGGTAACAGCAGCCCTCGTTCAGGACAACGTATTCTTCCCACAGACGGGTACTTCTAACCCCGACTACTACCTCCACGAAGCAGGCGTTAAGGACATCGCTCCCGCATCAGGACTTGGTTTCGCACTCAACAACGGCGAAGCTACTGAAGAAGGCAAGGCCTACGACTTCTTCTGCGAATTCAATGCAAATTCTCTCTACGATAAGGGCACAGGCGACTACACGCTCGACGTAGCACGCGATGCACGCATCATCGTTTATGTTCAGGCAAACGGCAATGTTGTTGACAACACCGTTAGTTGCGGCATGAACCAAAAGGTTGGATTTACTTACAACAATTAATATTTTGAGGTTGTAAGGTTATAAGTTGAGGTTATGAGGTGAGGTTATAAGGTTTTAAGGTTTTGAGGTTTTAAGGTTTTGAGGTTTTAAGGACCTTGCGGAGTGCAAGTCTGCGCCGCTGGCTTGCATTCCGCGAGGCAGTTGTACTCTGTACTCTTGCATGCTGCACAGCCTTATAACCTCACAAGCGAAGCGACCTTAAAACCTCATAACCTCACCTCATAACCTTACCCCTCACTTGATTCTTATGAAAAAATTACTTTTAAGCGCCCTCGTGGCATTGACAGCCTTCTCGTGCTCCAGCGACGACGAATCGCTCGTTCTGCTCCCCGAAGGTCCCAATACTCCCGGCGGCATCGAACCTGAATACGCCACCGACGCTACAGAATACGAAATCCCCGTCGTGTTCCACGTGTTCTACACCCAGAAGCGCGACTCTATCGAGTACGTCAAGGAAGGTCACCTTCCAAAGGTGCTCGAAGCCGTAAACCGCCGCTTCGCAAACTGCGGTGTTGACCTCAAACTCCAGTTCAAACTTGCCGAAGTCGACCCACAAGGCAACATCATGGCAGAACCTGGCGTCGACCGCCAAAAGGTACGCATCGGCACGCTCGATAGTTCGGAGTTCCTCAAAGACTCCACCTACGCTCACTATATGTGGGACCAAACAAAATACCTCAATATTTGCCTCTTTAAGGAAAAAAACAAGGGGGTATTAGGTATTTCGTCTTTCCCCTACACGCTCCATCCCGACACATTGGCAGGTATGCCCAAATTGATGGAAATGCGCCCCGCGAGCGAACTCAATTATCCCCACTGCGTATATGTTAATGCACAATACATCTACGACCTTGAGCCCGAAAATTACAAAACTTCAGAAATTGTCGGAACGCTGTGCCACGAAATCGCTCACTACCTCGGCCTGCGCCATGCTTTTGGCGAAGATCCTAAAACATACAGCCGTGATTGCGACATCGACACAGACTTCTGCGAAGACACCCCCACTTACAACAAGAGCAAGTACGACAGCTACTTGCTGAACAATTACCCCTACGACGGCATCTTCACCGACGAACTCGTCGAACAACTTGCTTGGCGCACCAACAGCGTGACGGGCGAACGCTTTGTTTCGCACAACATCATGGACTACGCCGTGAGCTACCTCGACGAACTCACGCCTCAGCAGTGCGAACGCATTCGCTACATCCTGATGCGCAGTCCCTACGTTCCCGGTCCCAAGGTGAAGCGCGACAACACGCCCACCGCAGCGCCTGCACGCAGCATAGGAACCAAGCAGCCGTTCCCACACAGAATAGCTTATTAAGAACCTACGGTTCGTTAGGAATTTAAAAGAAAATAAATAAGTTTTTTTGAACACAAATTTCACTCCCGAATCCTTGCGGAGGTTATCAAACTCATAAAAACGAATTTATCCCTATTGTTCGTATACGATTAACAAATTTCGCCGCATGGCATTCGAGCGATTCGAGTTATTGACTTTAACGTCGACCGTTAGTTCGTGTTCAGAAAAATAATAAGCATGTCTATTTGTTTATTCTCATGGAACACGAAATATGAACTATTCGTAATTTAATAAACTCGAAATACTGCTTTGATATTTTTCGTGCATTTCGATTTTTGCGCCCAAAATCGGGTGCGCAAAAATCTCCTTTTTTGTAAGTTATGAAATAGCAAAAGAGGGGTCGAAACTGTTAACTTTTGTAAAAACAGCGCGAAATGCAGATTTGGAGATCGCTGATTTTTGATGTATATTTGCATAAAGTTAAAGGAGGGCTGTGCAGCCCTCCTTTTTTTGTGACCTTTCTCCTGAAAACTTCCTTTGAAGAAGGATTTTCTTCCTTTGAAGTAGGAAATTTTTCCTTTGAAGAAAAACTATTTTCTTTTTAAGAAGGAAAAATTCGCGCTGATTTCGGAAAAAATTTGTTAAACAACGTAAGTTTTTCTTAACAGAAGTTAAAGTTTTAAACTTTTTTACTTTTTGAGCGA